>CAINFN010000274.1 GCA_903848125.1 uncultured Bacteroidota bacterium | reverse complement strand
TCAGTCAAATATTTGTTAAGCGACTTATAAAAAGCATCGTCTCCAACAAAATGGCGTAGCATGTGTAAAATTCGTCCACCTTTTTGATAACTTACTAAGTCAAACATATCCTCCTTGTCATTGTAAAAAAATCGAACTAAATCTTTTTCAGCATCTACAGGGCTACTTAAATAGCTTGTAAGACCTTTGTAATTTTCATAATCTCCTTCGTCTTTTCCTTTGCTATTTTCAAGCCAAATGGTTTCACTATAATTGGCAAAGCTTTCATTGACAGTTAAATTGCTCCAGCTTTCGGCAGTTACAAAGTCACCAAACCATTGGTGAAATAGTTCATGGGCAATGGTGCCCTCCCAAGCATTTCCATCTACTAATTCACGCGCGTTTTGCTGAATCCCATCACCATGAAGGGTACAAGTGGTATTTTCCATTGCACCGCTAACATAATTACGTCCGCTTATTTGTGCATATTTGGACCAAGGGTAAGGGATGCCTAAAAGTTTTTCATAAAGCGCTATCATTTGAGGCGTCTTACCATAAATCTTACGTGTTTCTTTTTCAAATTCCTTTTCAATGTAATAGCTTACTTCTTTGCCTTTATAATTGTCTTTAATAATTGCGTAATCACCAACGCCAATAAAAAATAAGTAAGGGGCATGAGGTAGGTCCATTTTCCAAACGTCTGATCTAGTCCCGTTTTTATTATCAACCTGTTTTACCAATAAACCATTGGAAAGAGTAACAAATTTATTGGGCACATTTAATTGAAATTCTTGGGTACATTTTTGATTGGGCTTATCAATGATAGGTATCCAAGCCGAGGTACTTTCGGTTTCACCTTGGGTCCAAATTTGAGTAGGTTTATTTTTTTCTAATCCAAGTGGATTTATAAAATACAATCCTTTGGCATCGTTAATGGCAGCACTCCCTTTGGCTTTTAATTCATTGGGTTTAGCAGTATATTTTATATACACTATATAATTCTCTTTGGCCTGGTAGGATTTATCTAAATCTATTTTTAATAGCAATCCATCGTACGTGTACTTTAAACTCTTTTTATTTTCTTTAAAAACCATACTCACATTATGTATGTCCATTCCTTTCGCATCTAAAATAAGCTGGCTCGTTGCATAAAAATGGGGGTGTAATTCAAGCCATACTTCACCATTTAATTGTGATTTTGTATAATCAAAATTGGCCACCAATTTAGTGTGCACTAAATCATTTTCTTTTTCCGAGAAACTACGGTAATTTTTTTTCCAACTGGTATCTTCAAGCTCTTTAAAGTCTTGCCTGTCCTGAGCTGTAGCGTTTAAGCTTAAAGTGATAACTAATAAATTAAAAATTAAAAATTTTCTCATGGTCCTATTTTTTTGTATCATCTCTGCTTCTTATTTGATGCATCTAAGTTACAATACCTATCAAATACAATCGATAAAATAAACTTATAAAAAAATAACTAGCTTAGCAGTATAATTAGCAATCAATGGCAAGGTATTTTCTTGAAGTTTCATATGATGGTAGTTCCTTTGGCGGATTTCAAATTCAGGCCAATCAACAAACTATTCAAGGTGAAATAGAAAAAGCCCTAGAAACCATATTTAGAGCGCCTCTCGCATTAAGCGGCGCTTCTAGAACCGATGCAGGTGTGCATGGATTTCAAAACTTTTTTCATTTTGATACCCATTTGCAAATAGAGTCAAAGCACATATATAATATGAATGCGCTCTTGCCTAAAACCATCATAGTAAAGAACATCTATGCAGTGCCTGACGATGCACATGCAAGGTTTGATGCCATTAAAAGGGCGTATTTATATAAGATACATACCCAGAAAAACCCTTTTTTAGAGGGGAGATCCTGGTTTTATCCCTTTGCTGTGAACATGGAACTAATGCAAACCGCAGCTCAAAGCCTATTAACCTATACCCATTTTGAGACTTTTTCAAAGAAAAGTACCCAGGTAAATACCTTTGAATGCCATATTACAAAGGCCTTTTGGGAGATGACAGAGGACGGTTATACCTTCCATATTGAGTCCAACCGCTTTCTCAGAGGCATGATTCGTGGCCTAGTAGGCACCCTTTTACAGGTGGGTCGAGGTCAAATTAGCATTGAAAAATGGCATGAAATAGTGCTTTCCAACAACGAACAACTGGCCGATTTCTCTACTCCGGCCCACGGATTATATTTATCTCTAATAGAATACCCTCCTTTTTTGAAAAAAATAGTCTAGGCTAGAATGCCTACTAGTATTGGGTTTAGGGTGCTAATGCACAGATTTTGAAGGGGTTGAACGAAAAAAAATTCAAAATAGTATACAATATATTTGGCTAGTAGCTAGGGCTCCTTATCTTTGCGGCCCGCTAACGATAAAAGCTCGTAAAACGGATTGTTCTTCGAGGTAATTTTCCAGCAAAATAAAGACCAAAAAACTTTAAAATACTTTCACCAATAATTGGTGGAACTAAATAACAGCTGTATCTTTGCCGTCCCTCTTTAAAAAAAGAGTAGCTCTTCGAAATTATATCGCCGATTTTATTTATGATTTTTCATTATAAAGTTTGGCTATAAAAATAAATGTGCCTACCTTTGCACCCCCTACGAATAATAGGGCGCAAAAAAAGCACAAAAGATCTTTGAAAGTTTGGAAACAATAGTAACTGTATTCTTGATAAAATACAGGTAAAGGTTATAGCATCAACAAGAATTATATCAGACGTTAATTTCGATTTATTGAGATTGATAGTCAGATCAAACAACATTTACAATGGAGAGTTTGATCCTGGCTCAGGATGAACGCTAGCGGCAAGCTTAATACATGCAAGTCGTGGGGCAGCATGAAGTAGCAATACTTTGATGGCGACCGGCAAACGGGTGCGGAACACGTACACAACCTTCCTTTTAGTGGGGAATAGCCCAGAGAAATTTGGATTAATACCCCGTAACATAACGATGTGGCATCACATTGTTATTATAGCTTCGGCGCTAGATGATGGGTGTGCGTATGATTAGATAGTTGGCGAGGTAACGGCTCACCAAGTCTACGATCATTAGCTGATGTGAGAGCATGATCAGCCACACGGGCACTGAGACACGGGCCCGACTCCTACGGGAGGCAGCAGTAAGGAATATTGGACAATGGACGCAAGTCTGATCCAGCCATGCCGCGT
>CAINFN010000273.1 GCA_903848125.1 uncultured Bacteroidota bacterium | reverse complement strand
TAAAATTAATAATAGATAATAAGACACTTAAGCCAAATTGCATTCTCATGTAGTTCACATAATCTAACTGCGACTTTATGAGTATAAATACAAAAATGATAAAAAAGAACCTAATAATAAACTGCCTTATAGCAATAAACTTAAATTGGTTCATGCCATTAAAAAACCATTCTAAATAAAATACCTGAAATACAAAATAAGCAATGGTCCAATAAAAAAGTACTTTTTCTTTATTGAGTTGTGGTATAAAAAAAACTGCGGCTAAAAAAATAAAAGAAAGCCCTAAAGTACATATTAGATTAATGGTAAAAATTTCAGCAAATATTTTAGTACGCTCTTTTAGTTCGTTTTGCACTTTAGCAATTTCTCTAATACCATAAATAGGAATGCCTAGAGCCGCTAACATCACAAAATACTTAGCAATACTTTCTGCAAAATTTAAAACCCCCACATGTTCTGGTCCTAATGTTCTTGCCAAATAAGGAAAAGTAATCAGAGGAAAGAAAACCTGTGATATAGCAAGCAGCACATTATAAAAAACACTATTCTTTACAGACATGATTTAAAAGTACAAAAAAATAAGTGAACTAGCTATGAAAAATAAGCCTGTATCGTATTTTTTATATTTAAGAAAAATATAAAAACTGCCTTTTTAGAGCGTTTAAAAAATTTATCATTTCTGATATAACTACCCTCGTCCCAAGTGGTAATTATTTCCTTAGTAATAGTACCTAGTCTTATTTTTCTAGGGTCAATAAACTGCTTGAAAATATCAAAGGGCGTAGTGATGATCCTGCTTTGTTTTAATAAATATTGGGCTGTGGGTTTATTTAAAGAATAGCCATAAGTACAGTATATGGTATGCAATAAGGGCTCTCCAATAGTATACTTACCCTCAATCACCTGGCCTTTGGACCTTTTTACCTTGGCATTGCCCTCCCAGGCCCCCCAAAAAAAGAAGTCATACTGCTTGGATATAGGTTCAAAATGGTTTTTTAAGAGCTCAAAATTAAGAATTTTACTATCCGATTCTAGGACCAAAAAATGCTCTTCATTATTGGTGGCCTCCTTTACAATTTGCCTTAATATCCTTCTATGGCCTAATAAGCAAGCCACTTCTGTGGCCATTAAGGCTTTACCCGTGCGCTCTTTTGATTTTTCTATAATGGCCTTTAAAAAAGGAATATGAGTATTACTTGGATAAATAGATTCTGAAATAGTAAACTGCTTGAACTGCTGGCGCATAGCTTCTACCCTAACTGTTCTGTCCTTTTCTAAAGGTGAGTAGAGGATATAAGTATTAATTGCTGCGACCATATTGCTTACAAAAAACTAAAATGATGATGATCAAAGGTACCAAACCTATTATTTATTTGAGCATAAGGTGTGATAAACAATTGAGGATAGCCATTGGGATACAATATATAATGTGGCTTTTTTAATAAATAAGCAAGATGAATGGGTAAGCTATCGGCACCTAGAATTAATTCAGCCTCTTGTATCAATTGAATAAGCGTTTTGAAATTGGAATACACTACTTCCTTCGTTTTTGTAGCTGTATTATTTGTACTGTTGCTATTGGGTGCTTCTTTGAAATAAGCAATTTCTAATTTATAGCCTTTAGCGGATAGTTCATTTTCAAGCTTACTAATTAAAGTGGTGGGTATATTTTTTTTAGCTTGTCTAGTATCGGGAAATAATAAAACCTTTTTTGAGTTGATGTCTTCTCTACTTTCTTCCCTAACTTCTACTTCTTTTATATCTTGAATGTCAAAAAACTTGGCATAAGAAATATATACAGGCTCTTTACTTATAATAGAATTAAAACTTAGTCCAGTAATTGAATTAAACAATCCTATTCTTTTATCCTGTTCGATATAATCAATTCCTTCGTTGTTTGGATTTTGCTGTACAAATTTTTTAATTTGTTTTAATTCGATAAGGGTAACTAAACTTAGTAAATGCTTATTAGTAAATAAACTTAATTGTGTTTTGGTTATACCAAAATCAACAAATTGAATTTGAATACTTTTTAAATCAATTACTGATTCAAGCGCTTGATATAGTGGCTGTAAATGTTTAGAGGCAATAATTGTATACTTATTTTTTTGAGGGCTTTGAATTAGGGCTTGTAATAAAATTACAAAGTCGCCATAAGCCCTTAATAAAAATAGGCGATGCATACTTAAAAATTAATTGGAGGTATACTTATAAAGCGCATAGAACAAGGAAAGCGCAAACCCAACAGCAAAGCCAATAATTAAGGCATACCTTGCTGGTGTGCGTTGATCAAACAAAGGATATTTAGGAGAATCTAACACTTGTATAACAGGTGTTTGATTTATTAAAGATAATTTTAAAGTCTCTAAGTTTTTTAATACTTCACCATATAGTGTACTTGATACAGTCTTATCTCTATTTGTTACCTCAATTCTTGAACTATTAATTTGAAATGAATTTTGATAAATACTGCCTAAAGAGTTTTGTAAAGAATCAGCCTTTTGCTGAATTCTTGCAATACTTCTTGATAAATTACCTGTTTTAATATCTATATACAAATCGCTTGTTTGTTTTATTAATTCCTCCACGAAAATTTTTGAAAAAACCTGGTCATTCGATACCACTTCTAAAGTTATAATTGTACTCTTCTTATTTTTCTTTTCTACATTTAAATCCTTATAAACTTTATTGTACAAAACATATAATATACTATCTTGAACCACAGAATGCTTTGCTACCTGAGTTAAACTAGCAAAGTTTAATGATTTAACATTTATGTTTTTACTTTCAAATGCAGGCGCTAAATTATTTATTTGAATATAATAATCGGCAATGGTTTGTCCTTTTAAAGAAGCAGGTTCTTCTATTTTAGTTAAAAGTACCTTCTCTATGATCGCTCTTGATTTGATAATTTCTAAAATATTATCACCATCAAATAAACCAGCTTCGCCGCCTGTTAATCCACCCACATCTATTCCAAACTGAGATGCTAAGCCTGATAAACCTCCACCGCTTTTTCCCGATTTATCTTCTACTATAAATGTAGAGGTTGCTTTGAACGTAGATGGTTGCAATTTACCATACAATAAACCTAAAGCACTGGTAATGAGGGTGGTGAATAAGATGATTTTATACTGGCTTATAAAATAGTTCAGGAAGCGCTTAACGCCAGCTGTTAGTTCTGAATATTTTATGGTTTCTGTGCCTGAATTTGTCATTCTATTAATTTGAAAAAATTAAAGTAAAGATACAAATTGTTATTTATATCAATAATTTAGTTTGATTTATTGAATTCTTAAAAATCTTTTAATTGTTAGCTTAATATAATGTTTTAAAGATTCAAATTTTTTAAAGTTTTTATTAATGCCTTGATTTTGCCAATCATCAATTATTACCTCTTCGGCAATTTTTATAAAAAAGGCTGTGTGGTCAATGATTGTTTCTAATTCCCAGTTTTTTTCTTTTTTTAGAAATAAAAATAAATTTCTAACTGAAGGTAAATGGACGTCGTCCAAAACCAAATAACCTCCTACTCTTAATTTTTTTTCTGTATAATGATAATCAATTTCAGCAAAAGGATATCGGTGCGCTCCGTCTATAAAAATTAAATCAAAATGATTTATTTCATTTATCAAATGAGGCAATTCTTCTGTTGAACTGCCACAAATAAATTTAAATTTTGATTCAATATTGTTTTCTTGGCAATACTTTCTAATTCTCTCCTCTTCTAATTCATTTGGACTAATTGCTATATGATTACAGCCTGCAGTTAAAAAAGCAAAGGTGCTTTTACCAGAACCGGTTTCTATTGTGGAAAAACCGGACTTTAATTTACTATAAATATATTTCACTACTTTATCTGAAACACCAAAGTTGGCGATTTCTCCACTATCCCATGAATGAAAGCTAGGATTATCTTCTAGTAATTTATTGATTGACATTTTTAATTTTAATTTTTATCTATAACTTGATTTAATTAAATCAATATGAAGGTTTTTAATTAGTGTCTTTAATCGACCCCACTTTACTTTAATATTATTTCTCTTAAAATGATCTATTTCTAATGTTGATTCTATAAACTCTTTGTCAAATACCCCGTGTTTTGTTTCAGTAACTAGTTTTAAACACTCTTGTCTAATTATTTCAATCTCTTCCAAATTATTTTTTCCGTTTGAATATAATCTATTTCCAGATTGTATAGGACGACAATGCTTAATCTGAATAGCATGAACTACTGCAGTTTTATCTAATTGTAAAATTTTTTGTAAACAAGGAATTAAATATATATCAATACCCTGTCCAGAAACTGTGAATTTACAATAGGGTTGAATAGCTTTGAATATTTCTTCTTTGTAGAATGGGCACATTATTTCTACCCAATTTGTTTCATGTATTTGTATACCAGACTTATGTATAAACCTTTGATGATCATGATAACTATCCTGAGTAATGCTTGGTTGAAAAACATCTAAATGATTAATCTGACCTATAAATATTAATTTATTTAAGTCGGAATAAGAAGTGTAAATATCATCGTCTATCACACCAATGTATTCGTAACGCTCTTCATTGTTGGGATACAAATATTTATAGACCTCGTAAAATACCTGTCCCTTGTTCTCGGTTCGGGTAGATACATAGAATTCTGGGTTCAAATGGGCCACTAGTTCCTTGGGCGCCTTAGCACTATGGTCGAAGATTAATAAATCGAAATTTCTTTCTACATCCTGCAGTACATATTCCAAAGGTTTTGATACCCCGTCCCAAGTAATTACAATAAGTGATTTAGCTGCTTTCATTCGCTCAAAACTATTGAAAATCAGACAAAATACCCCTAAAATACCCGAAAAAACCGGGTCTTTGGCCTATTTTTAAGCTTTAGGGCTAAATTTGATCCAATCATGCATCCAAAACACAATATATTAGGTATTCAGGTTAGCTCTATTTCAATGACTAATTTGTTGGCTGATTTTGCAGGCTTTATTCGCTCAGGCAACAAAGCGAGTGTTTGCATCACCCCCGTGAATTCCATTTTAGCCGCCCGAAAAAATGCCCAAGTATTGGCTATTTACAATAATGCCACTTATACACTTTGTGATGGGGTGCCTGTTTTATGGGCTTCCCGCTTTTTGGGTACACCTATTGAGGAGCGCATCACAGGTCTCGACCTACTTCCTGCTTTATTAGCATTTTGCGCTAGCCATAATTTTAGTTTATTTTTTTTAGGGGCTTCCCCTGGTGTGGGAGATGCCTTAAAAGCAAAAGCAGAGTTGCTTTACCCTTCCATTAATATTAAAGGTGTTTACTGCCCACCCTTTGCTGCTAAATTTGAAAAAGCAGAAAATGATAAAATGATAGCTGCTATCAATGCCGTGCAACCCGATATTGTTTTAGTAAGTTTAACTGCACCCAAACAAGATATTTGGATTAGTGAAAATTTAGCAATGCTCAACACTAAAATTGCTATTGGCATTGGCGGTGCTTTTGAAGTGACTGCAGGTTTAATTAATAGAGCACCTTTATGGATGCAAAAAGCAGGGTTGGAATGGTTCTACCGTTTTACGCAAGAACCCAAGCGTATGTTTAAAAGATATTTTATTGAAGCACCTATTTTTATTCCTTTAGTGATTTTACAAAAAATTAGAGGTAGTAAATAAAATTAATCTTGTTTAAGATTTACTTAAGAGCTGTACTTTTTTCTACTCTTTATTTTTTTAGTCTGATCTACTTTAAATTTTATAGGATTAAAATTATTTGCTTAGTCTATAAATAGTCAAGGCTGCTCTTTTAATTAAATAAGGCAGTTCTTTTAAATTGATGGTTTCTCCTGGGGCATGTGCACCTCTTCCTGAAGAGCCTAAGCCATCAATACAATCTACATAAGCTGCGATATAAGAAATATCTCCAGCACCACGAGATCCTGGATCGCCTGCTGTGGTGGCGCCTAAGCCCATTGATTGCGTCACGCCACTAATTACTTCTAATACTTTATTGTTGCCATCCGTTGGTGCCATACTAGGTATGCCATCTTCAAAATGTATAGTGGCTTTCGTGCCTGCTAAACTTTGATCAACAATGGCTTGCATTTTTTTTCTTGCATTTATTTTTTGCTCCTCTGTTAAAAAACGTAAATCGCCTGTTACCGTTACAGCAGGAGAAATAATATTTGATTTGCCAATAGCAGTGCCTGTTGCTTTGGTTTCATCGTAGTTCATTTCTGATCCGCCAATAAATACACCAGGATTAAAGGTTAAATATTTTTCGGTACTTAACTGGACTCTAAATTCATTTACAATTCTGGCTGCTTCATAAATAGCACCATAGCCTGCACTGGGTGTAAACACGCCCGAGCTATGTCCTGTTTTTGCTTTTACATTTAATAACCAACCACTCGCACCTCTACGTGCAGTAGCTACTGAATTTAATCCATTGGCCCCTTCAAATGCCAAAGCGATTTCTGTTTGCTTAGCAGTTTCAATAAAATCTCCTCTACTCACTTCACGTGGATTGCCTGCATGTTCTTCATCTCCTGTTAAATAAGCAATGATGTTGGCGTCCTTTAATAAACCCTGTGCCTGTAAGGCTTGTAGTGCTATAATCATTACTACATCTCCGCCCTTCATATCAGTCACGCCCTGTCCTGTGGCGGTGGAATCATTCAACATGGTGAATGGGTTCGCAGGCATATCGGGTTCAAACACCGTATCTAAATGTCCTATTAAAAAAAGTTTTTTTCCTTTATTGGTTTTAGCTAATTCGGTTTTCTTTTTAGAAGCAGTTTTCTTTTCTATTGCGGCGGTAGTTGCTGCGGCATTGTTAAATCCAATACTCGCTACCAAATGTCCTGCGCGGCGCAATGAATCGGGCATAGGCACCCACTTGGTTTTAAAATTCGCTTTCTCAAATTCACGCGCAAAAATGGCGCCTACTTTTTTTACGCCCTCTATGTTTAAAGTACCACTATTGATATCTACCGATTCTTTTAAAAGCGCAATAGCCCTTGGCATATTGGCATCGATATAGTCCATTACTTTTTGTTCTTCCTTGCTGAAGGGGGTGGTGGCTTGAGTAGTTTGAGCTTTCAAGGTTTGATTTGCTCCAATGCAAATACTAAATAAGATTGTCGTAAATAAGATTGCTTTTTTCATAGTGACTTTTTAGGATCACTCAATTTAGTTCAATTCATTTATACCCCAAAAGCTTGCGGTAAATACTTGGAAATTGGATTGATTTAAGTGCTTAATTCGCTGATTAACATTAAATTATTTGTAGGGTACGAAAAATGGCAATATTTTCTCTAAATTCGAATAATGAAGAGTATGAATTTAAATATCCCCGATAATGTAGAAATCAACAGCAACGAACTAACGGTTATCGTAGCTACAAGGTTATATGAAATAGGGAAACTCTCTTTAGGGCAGGCTTCAGAAATGATAGGCTGTTCTAAAAATTCATTTATTGAGTTATTGGGGAAATATAACATCTCCGTTTTCAATTACCCTGCATCTGATTTAGAATCAGATCTGAGATATGCTTAATAATTACTAATTATTTTAAAGGAAGAGCTTTAAAATTTTTTATGAAAACCATTGAACTAACCATATTGAACCCTAAGGCTAACGTTATCTTAAAAGATATGGTAAAGAAAAATTGGATAACTATTCAAAAGCCATCAAAAAATACTTTACAATCTGTGTTAAATAATCTTCGTTCAAAGGCTAAAACCGCTCCATCATTAAAAGAAATTACTAAAGAAGTTGAGTTGGTTAGAGCGAAGCGTTATACCAAAAGTAAAAGCGTTAAAAATAAATTGAATCTTAAACCTAGTACTTGGGAAGCTCAATTTAAAAAAGCCATAGCAGACGGAGATAGTCCTGAAAGTGATTTATTTTAAGGAATAACTCTTTATTGCGATAATAAATGTTAGTATCAGGATTAACCTCTGAAAGCTTGCGGTAAATACTTGGAAATCAACCCTATCTATTTAATATTTTAGCACTTGAAATTAAGAAATTATTATTGTACAATATTATGTACAATGTGATTTTTATTAATTAATTTTGTAAAAACACTATTATGGACATTGCCACCTATTCAGAATTTAGACAAAACATGAAATCTTATTTAGATGGTCTAGAGCTATCTCATAAACCCAATTTTATTAAAAGACAACAAGGGGAAGATGTCGTTGTAATATCTAAAGAGGATTATACTAGCCTAAATGAAACCTTATACCTATTAAGTAGCCCAGCGAACGCGAAAAGACTAGAAGCTTCCATTAAACAATACAAATCAAAAAAGGGCTTTAAAAAATTACAAATAACATAATGAATGTCCTTTTTTCAGACGAAGGCTGGGAAGACTATCAATACTGGCAGGCTAATGACATTAAGTTACTTAAAAAAATCAATGACATTATTAAGGATATTAAAAGGAACTCAAATCAAGGCATAGGACAACCAGAAAATTAAAAGGAAATATGAGCGGTTGGATGTCTAGAAGAATTAATCTTGAACATAGGATTGTTTATAGAATTGATAGTGATGCTATTATAGTTATACAATGTAGATATCATTATAAATCTTAGAGCTTCACCACCCCTTCTGTAATAATCACATCACTTAAGGCGCCGGTACAAACCCCTTTGATAGTAATGGTTTCGCCTACTTTTTGAGTAATTGGAGCAGTGCTTATTAAAGTTACAGATACATTAGAAAAAGAATCGGCGCGGCCTATGATAAGGGTAATTTTTCCTTCCTGATTTTTATCTATGCTAACAATGTTTCCGCTTACTTCCACTGCTTTATTTAAATACAAAGTGTTGGCATTTTTTTCATTGGCCTGAAATTGCGCACTCAATGAATCGGCAATAATAATTATCCCTTTTTCTGTTTGCACATTGCGATGATGCGTTTTAGCATACACAAATACATAATAGTAGCCTCCTAAAGCTGTAACAGCTACTACCGCTAAAGCGTATATTAATTTTGTCATTTTGCGCATAATTTTATTTTACCTCAGTTTATAGGATGCTACCATTTCATATTTCTAAGCTCTTTAGGCTTGCGAATGGTGAACACCCTTGAAATATTAAAGCCAAAACGTAAATTTCCTTTACCCCAACTGCCTGCCGTTTCATTAATGAAAGTACGATCGGTCATACCCGTTGAATTAGATACGTGCAACTGAAATACATGCCCGCCTGTTTCAATATCCACCCCCACCGATAATGGATCGTTATAGCCCTCCAGCTTATTGAACCTATGATAATATTCCGAAGTGATATTTACCCTTGCACTTATTCTTTGTCTAAAGCCTATACCTAATGAATAAAAATCATTGGGCATGGTTTTAGTATCTACTATATTATAATGGATTAAAGTAGGCGTTAACTGTAGTGAAAAATAATCATTGAACTTACTGGCCAATAATAACTGATGTGAAAAAGAAAATTTATCGGATACATACGGCGTATAAGTAGTAGCCGCATCTTTCAATGATTTATAAATAACCGAACTGGCATAGCTTACACTAAAGGGTATATTTTTTTGTCCTTGCTGTTGTCTGATGATTTTAAATTTTAAAAATCCATCATACTGTTTTTCAAAAGTACTACGGCCTAGGCCAATCATCAATCTATCGGTAATGCCATAATCTAAACCAATGCGCATGGTGGCTTGGTCTAATCCAAAAAAATTATAACCTCCGTCGCTAATAGGACCAAAGCGATGTAAAATTTTAAAATCCAAAATGCCTGGCCCCACATTTTCTATAGATTGCCCATTTACGATTCTAGTTGATTTAAAAGTACCCGTAAAGGTGATAATAAAGTTTGGTTAGATTGTCTTTAAAACAACTTAATTCAATTGCAAAGGCACATTAATTTTTAAACTAAAGTTGCGACCCATATTAAATACACCTACTCTGCCTGTAAGTAAGTTTTCGTCGGTATACTTTAACCTGCTTAAACTATTTTGATAGGCTACATCGGTGATGTTTTGTGCAAACAAAGCAATACTAAACAATTGCTTGCCTTTGTTTAGTACTTGCGTGCCTATACCTACATTAATCAAACTATACCCCGGTGTTTTGGTTTCGGTATGGTAGCCTGTGAAAGGATTGTTTTGCGCAGCTACATTGTCTAATTGTATGGACAAATAAGTATTTTTATAATTGGCTGTTTGCTTGGCGAGTTCATACCTCAATTCCGATATCCATCTGAATGTGGGAATAGTAGGTAAGTTGCTACTACCATCCACTGCTTCATTAAAGACGCCTCTTACATAAGACAAAGTATTTTCTATGTGCAATCCATCAAATGGATGCGGATGAAAATCTATATTCCCTTCCGCACCAAATAAATGTGCATTTTGTTGATGATAGGCAAAGGCGTAAAATTGCTTATTGTCTTTTATAAGTATTGAATCACCTCCATTTACTGATAAAAGTTTTTGATAAAAAATATAATCCGTCACCATATTGTAAAATACATTGGCTGCAACAGATACATGTTCATTGCTCCATTCGGTGCCTACATCAAATTGCAAACTTTTTTCTGATAATAGATTGGTATTGCCATATTCATATCGATTGGTGCCTTCATGTGCCCCATTGCTTCCTAGTTCTGATAAATTGGGTGCCCTGTAACCCCTTGCCATATTGAATTTAAACACCATATTATTTTCTGCTTCATAAGTAGCGCCAATGGAACCAGCCAGATCTCCATAGTCTTTTTGCAATCCATTAAACTCAATTCCTTTTTTATCTACTCTAAGTCCTCCACTTAAATACAATTGATTGATGTGTTTTTGTGTGAAAAAGAATAAACCTAATTCTACTGCCTTGTATGCAGGGATTAAGGTTGCTACGCCTTTATTTTTATTCTCTTGATTCATTCCACTCACGCCAATGGTGTGTTTCCAATTGTTTTTTTCTGGTAATAAATATTGAAAGGAATAATTTAAAGTACCTAAATCAAAGTATAAACTTTTTTCGTTTGGAACTTCTATGTTACCAAATTCTTGTCTTTGATTTCTTTGATACGCCATATTGGCTTTTAATTTTCCTGTACCCCAATTGATACTATTGTCTAGAATATATTTTGTGTGTTGGATAGATTGATAAGGGATACTTGGGTTATTGCTAGTAAAATCGGCATCCGTTGCAGGTATGGTTTCAACGCTAGCACTAGCGCCTGTTCCTTGCATGACCTCTTTAGTAAATTGTCCTAGATTATTTCTGGATCCTTCGATCATGCCTAGTTTTTGTGTAAACTCACTCACTATAAAATGACTATAGCCCCAGTCTTTTTCTACACCAATTAAAGCACTTCCATTTAATTCACTAAACTTTGAATTAAAAACATAGCCATCATATTTGTTTTTATAATCTGATGCTTTTTTACTGGAACCATTAATGCCCCATACCCAACCATGCTCATTGCCTGCCAGATCAAAATGATAACCCTGTAAATTATTATTAGATTGATAATTACTAAATAGATTCCCTTTGATCACACCTTCTGCTACAGGTACATTCGATACAATATTGATCACTCCTGATAAGGCTTCACTCCCATAAATGATGGAAGCAGGTACTTTTAAAACTTCGGTTCGAGTTACATTGTACTCATCAATTTCTATTCCATGTTCATCTCCCCATTGTTGTCCTTCTTGTTTAACCCCATCATTCAAAACCACGACCCTATTGTATCCTAGGCCTCGGATGATTGGCTTTGAAATAGCTGGTCCTGTTGTTAATTGAGTCACCCCTGGTGTTTTAGAAAGCGCATCAATAAAATTGGTAGCGGCTCCTTTAAACAAATCTTCTTTTCTTAAAATACTAATTGGGGTAGGTGTTCTTTTGCTTGAAGTAGCACGTAAAAAACTAGTAACCGTTACATTGGTGTTTTCTACCACATTGTGATTTAATTGAAAATCTTTTTCAAGATTATTTTGCAAGTTTACATTAATCGTTTGTAAAGTATAGCCGATATAACTTACTTCAATGATATAGTTACCGGGTGTTAAACTTATTTGATAGATTCCTTTATCGTTGCTAGTTACCCCTTTTTTTTGATCTGGGAAATAAATGGAAGCGCCTTGTAAAATTTGTCCAGTGAGTTGATCTATAATTTTACCATGCAACAAAACCTTGTCTGGCAAAGGATTCGCCTGCACCAGGGTGCTAGTGTAAAATAAAAGAAACGCTATTTTAGAAAAATATTTAAACATGATTTAGAATTGAGGGAGGTGATGGTATCAAAACTTAATGAGCTGATTCACTCATAAAGTAAGCAGCAAATTAATTGTAAAGTAATTTGATTTGCTTGATGACATTAAGCAACAGGAGGACCTCGAGAATCTAAAACTGTTTTTTGTGCAGAAAAATTAAATGTGAGTAGTTGTGTATTGCGAACTTGCGCAATGATAGGATGCGATAAATTAATTTGAAATTGGAAATCTGCAAAAGGAGAAGCCACCACTAAATTATCATGTGCGCAATGAATGGCTGATTTTTCTACTTGATCAATGGGCAGCGATTTGTGTACATCACATTTTACTTGATCAGCGTGCTTGGCTACTAAATCATGAATCGCCTTTTGAGAAGTGATACTAAACGTAAAAACCACCAACATGAGTAGTGCAATTAGGGGCCTTATGGTTTTATGGTACAACATCTTTTAAAGTACTTTAAAGTTACGCCAATAATTGGTTACTAGGTATTAGGTGATTGATTTTGAACCTTTTAGCAAAATGTTGTTGTTGTAATTGACTGATTTACAATACCTTTACAAAAATAAAATTGGGTGAATGAGGAAAATCACCTAGTTTTAATGTTCAAACATTGAAAATAACTCTTAAAAATTAAATACCATGAAATTAATAGAAGCTTTAGAATGGCGTTATGCTGTGAAAAAAATGAACGGAACTAAAATTCCTGCGGAAAAATTAAATCAAATTTTAGAAGCAACTCGATTAGCACCTAGTGCTTTTGGTTTAACGCCTTATACCATTATTGTGGTAGAAGATGAAGAAACTAGAAAAAAATTACAACCTGCATTTTACAATCAATCACAAGTGGTGGATGGTTCTGCTGTAATTGTTTTTGCAGCCTGGAACAATGTGACTGAAAAAGAAGTAGCCGAATACATGCAAGACATTGCTGAACAAAGAGGTGTTGCCGTTGAAACATTAAATGATTTTGCTGGTTACATCAATGGTTCATTGAAAAATTTAAATGCAGACCAAGCTAGGATCTGGGCGGACAAACAAGCTTACATTGCTTTAGGTTTTGGTTTAGTGGCTGCCGCTGCTGAACAAGTAGATGCAACTCCAATGGAAGGTTTTGTTCCAGATGCAGTAGATGAAGTGTTAGGATTAAAAGCATTGGGCTTACACAGCACGGTTGCTTTAACCTTAGGTTACCGTGATGCGGCGAATGATTATTTAGTAAACGCTAAAAAAGTAAGACGCGATCATAAAAAATTAGTGATCAACAAATAGTATTCTATAATAACACTATCCATTATTTTATTAAAGAGCTTCCAATTGGAGGCTCTTTTTTTATGCAGTTAATTTTGCATCATCCAATGCTTAAACGCAGTATAATTGGCTGCTAAAGGAATAGACACTTTTGCTTTGTCTAATAAAAATTGTACGGAAGCGGGTACTTCAATTTTTTCTCCAATGGCTTCCTCCACTACTTCTGGAAATTTTACCGGATGCGCCGTTTCTAAAATAATGGCGCGATGATTATTGTTCTGTGCATTTGCGTTGGTATTTACTTTTGCTTCCTGAGCTAAGAATATTTCTGCTGCAGCAAATGCAACCGCCCCATGCGGATCCAATGTATAATTATCTGTCTTGAAAACCCTAGTGATGGTGGCTTTTGTAGTCGCATCATTAATGCTGTAACTAGAAAGTGCATGAGTAAGTTGGCTAAAATTATTTTGCAGGATCTCCATAATTCTTACAAAATTACTTGGGTTACCTACATCCATAGCGTTAGACACGGTGGCTACTGCTGGATGTATTTCATATTTTTCAGTAGCTAAATACCTGGTGACTACATCATTGGCATTACATGCTGCTACAAAATGTCCCAAAGGCAAACCACTTGCCTTGGCCATCATGCCCGCACATATATTTCCAAAATTCCCACTTGGTACAACAATATGCATGGCTGGATAATTTCCTTCCGCATCTTGGTATTGTTTTACCCATTGTTGCCAAGCAAAGAAATAATACAACTGTTGTGGTAACCACCTGGCCACATTTATGGAATTAGCCGATGTTAAATTATATTTTTCATTTAAGGCCCCATCCATAAAAGCTTCTTTTACAATGGCCTGACAATCGTCAAAACTTCCATCCACTTCTAAAGCAGTAATATTTTGTCCGCAGGTAGTTAATTGTAATTCTTGTATCGGACTTACTTTTCCTTTTGGATATAATATAATTACATTCACTCCCTCTACGCCTAAAAACCCGTTGGCCACTGCGCCTCCAGTATCACCACTGGTAGCCACCAATACCGTAGTTAATTTTGATTTGTCTTTTTCTTGTATAGAAAAATAACCCAAACACCTGCTCATAAATCTGGCGCCCACATCTTTAAATGCTAAAGTTGGCCCATGAAACAATTCAAGGCTAAAAATATTTTCTGTGATAGGTACCAAGGGAAATTCAAAATGAATGGTCTCTGCACATATTTGTTGTAAAGAGGCGTCGTCTATCATGCCGCCCACATAGGGTTTCATGACTTCAAATGCCAGGCTTCCTTTGTCTAATGTTTTAAACCTTTCAATTTGTGCAGCAGTAAATTGAGGAATTTCTGTTGGAAAATACAATCCCTTATCAGGCGCTTGTCCTGTGATGGCCGCTGTTTTAAAATTAACATTGGGTGATTGTTTTCCTAAACTATAATACTGCATACTTATTAAATTCTTTATACTCTAAACTTTATTGATAGCTAAAATCCTAAGATTATTTTTTTATAAGTTTATTAAAATAGGATTAAGCTTCTACTTCTACCCCCGCTTGATTAATAGTAGTAACATAGGTATGATGTGGCAAACCAATGCCATCATACAATTGATTCATTTCTTTTTCTACCGCTAGCGCAATTTCTTTTGTCTTACTTAACATAAATATAGAAGGGCCTGATCCTGAAATGCCGCCTCCCAATGCACCCGCTTGTTTACAGGCTTTTTTTAAATCGTCAAAACCTGGAATTAAAATAGACCTTACTGGTTCAATTATCACATCTTCCAATGACCTGCCGATTAAATCATAATCTGATTTCATTAAGCCTGCCACTAAACCTGCTATATTCCCCCACTGCTTGATGGCATCTTTTAACAATACTTGTTGCTTTAAAATACTTCTTGCATCTGAGGTTCTTACTTCTATCTGAGGATGAACAATGGTAACATGCAATTGTGGCGAAGGCAATGCCACTACTTCCAATGGAAAAATAGATCTTACTAAAGTGACCCCACCAAATATACAAGGTGCAATATTATCGGCATGTTTTACACCTGATGCTACTTTTTCTCCGTTCATCGCAAAACGCACTAAATCATCTTTTGAAAAAATGGTACCTAATAAATAATTTGCCCCTACCACGGCACCTGCCGAACTGGCTGCGCTAGAACCCACGCCACTGCCTGGTTTGATTAACTTATTTATTTTTACTTCGAATTTTATTTTAGGGACGCCTGCTTTTTCTTCATACTCTTCCAATAAAGCAAGCAAGGCTGCACCCGCTACATTTTTTTCTGGATCGGTAGGCAATTGGTAATCATCTATATTAATGATAACAATACTTGGTTCGTTGTTGGCACGCGTCATCCAACGCATTTCCATTTCATCATATGGATTGTTCACAGCAAAGCCCAAGATATCAAATCCGCATACCATATTGGCTACGGTAGCTGGGGCTTTTATTTTTATCCATTGATTTTCAACAAACATGTGCTACGATTATTTATTTTATACTCTTGCTGCTCTTATAATATCTGCAAATACCCCCGATGCGGTTACATCAGCACCAGCGCCGGCTCCTTTTACGACCAATGGCAATTCCGGGTAGCGCATACTGTAAAACAATACCAAATTGTCTTTACCATATAAATGATAAAAATCTGAACTTGGTTGTATGTGCTGCAACCCTACTTTAGCCGTTGTTTTTCCATTGGTTTCAAACTTAGCCACAAATTTTAATTTACATCCTTCTGCTGCCGCCGCATCATATATTTTCTTAAAATGTGCTTCTTGATTTTCCATTTCTTTGTAAAAATCTGCAACGGTTCCATTAAAACAACTGGCTGGTAAAAAAGTATCATTGCTAATATCCGCCATTTCTATTTTACTTCCTGCCTCACGAGCCAATATCATTATTTTACGCATCACATCGGTGCCTCCTAAATCTAACCTTGGATCTGGTTCGGTATAGCCTTCGTCTTGCGCCTGCTTCACTACTTGTGCAAAGGATTTACCATCGGTTCCGCCCGCGTAATTATTGAATACAAAATTTAAAGTACCCGATAAAACGGCTTCAATTTTATTGATGCTATCGCCACTTCTGATTAAATCATTTAAAGTTCCAATGATGGGCAAACTGGCTCCTACATTGGTTTCAAATAAGAAAGAGGCATTGAAGACCCTGGCCAATGATTTCAATTTAGCATAATGCTCATAAGGTGAGGAGCAGGCAATTTTATTACACGCAATCACCGATACTGCTTTTTCTAACAACGTAGCATAGGTATTGGATACATTTTCGTGTGCGGTGACATCTACAAAAATGCTGTTTCTTAAATTGTTTTCAAGGATGGACGCGATATAGTCGCTAATGTTTCCTGCGTTGGCTTCTTTTAATTGTTCTCGCCAAGTAGTTAAATCGATGCCCTCTAAATTGATCAATTGCTTTTTACTATTGGCAATACCTACAATATTTATTTGTAGTCTTAAGGTTTTTTGTAAATAAGGAACCTGCTTTTTAATTTGTTCTATTAATTTTCCGCCCACATTTCCAGCACCCGCAATGTATACGTTTACTTGTTTGTAAGAGGTTTCAAAAAATTCCTCATGCAATACGTTTATCGCTTTGCGTACATCCTGTGTAGCGATGACTGCTGATATATTTTTTTCTGAAGATCCTTGTGCAATGGCTCTTACATTGATTCCATTGCGTCCCAATACACCAAACATCTTTCCACTTACCCCAGGATGACTTTTCATTTTTTCACCCACCAATGCTAAAATAGACACGTCTTTTTCTATAATCAATGGCTCTACTTTATGCGTATTGATTTCTTGTTCAAATTCAGCATCCACGGCTAATTTAGCTTGATGCGCATCCTGCATATTCACCCCTACACATATCGAATGCTCCGAAGAACTTTGTGTGATTAAAATAATATTGATTTGCTTTTTAGCCAATGCATCAAATAATCTTCTTGAGAAACCTGGTATTCCTACCATGCCACTTCCCTCTAAACTTAACAAGCAAATATCTTTGATACTAGAGATGCCTCTGATAAAACTTTTATCTGCAGCAGATTCATTTTTGATGATGGTACCAATATGCGCTGGGTCAAAAGTATTTTTAATCCATACCGGAATGTTTTTTTGCATCACCGGCTGTATGGTAGGAGGATAAATGACTTTCGCTCCAAAATGTGACAACTCCATCGCCTCTTGATAAGATATTTCTGGAATCTCTTTTGCATTTTGTACCATTCGAGGATCTGCGGTCATCATCCCACTTACATCTGTCCAAATTTCTAAAGCAGTTACTTCTAATGCGGCTGCATAGATAGCGCCTGTATAATCCGAACCGCCTCTACCTAAAGTAGTGGTGTTGTTTTCGATATCGGATGCGATGAAGCCTGGTGCAAAATATAAATCAAATTTATTTTCTTTTGCAGCAAAATAAGCTTTGATGGTCGTATAGGTTAATTCCTTGTCAATGGCTGCATTAAAATAATTGCTATTGGTTTTTATTAAATTTCTAGAATCCACCCACTGCTGCTTAACCCCCTTTGATTCAAAAGTGGCGGAAATTATTTTTGAAGACAACAACTCGCCATAGCTAATTATTTTGTCCTGCATGCGCATAGACAATTCTTTGAGCATAAACAACCCTTCGCAATTGGCTTCTAATTCATTGGTCAATTGCTTTACCAAACTTAGTGTGGCACTTTGTTGTTGTATAGGCAATAAGGCTCTTACTACTTCTAAATGTTTTTGTTCAATACCTTGTATAATGGTTTTATAGGCTTCATTTCCTTTGGAGGCTGTTTGCGCCAACATTAACAATTGATCTGTAATACCACTCATGGCAGATACCACAACAATAGTGGGCTCCTTCTTCATGCTATTCATTACGATAGCAACCGTTTTATTGATTGCTTCTGCACTGCCTACCGAACTTCCTCCAAATTTTAAAACCTGCATAACCCTATTTTTTATCTTTTTATATTAAGTATCCGTAGATATTATCGTCTTTGTTTATTTCGTCGTAATTGATTTGATATTTTTTCAAATTATCAATTAACGCATTGTAATCGGATTTTGATTTTAATTCCAATCCCACCAATGCTGGACCTGCTTCCTTATTGTGCTTTTGCATGTATTCAAACCTCGTGATGTCATCCTCTGGCCCCAATACTTTATTGACAAATTCTTTTAATGAACCTGGCCTTTGTGCAAATCGAATTAAGAAATAATGTTTTAATCCTTCATAAGTCAAGGAGCGTTCTTTAATTTCTTGCATACGTGCAATATCATTATTGCCCCCACTTACAATACATACGATGGTCTTGCCTTTAATTTGATCGGCATAATCATCCAAAGCAGCCACCGACATCGCACCGGCTGGTTCTACTACGATGGCTTCCTCATTATACATTTGTAATATAGTGGTACATATTTTTCCCTCTGGTACCAAATGCATGTCATCAATCACGTCTTTGCAAAAACTAAAAGTAACATCACCCACTCTTTTTACTGCTGCCCCATCTACAAACTTGTCTATGTTTTCTAATTCAACCGGCTCACCCGATTTTAACGCCCAATACATACTAGGCGCGCCTTCTGGCTCTAGCCCAATTATTTTAGTGTGCGGTGATTTGTCTTTGAAATAAGTACCTACGCCTGCTGTTAATCCGCCGCCGCCTACTGGACTAAATAAATAATCAATAGGAGCGTTGGTTAAGGCTTTGATATCTTCTAAAATTTCTACTCCTACCGTAGCTTGTCCCGAAATAATGGACACATGATCAAATGGTGGAATAAAAGTCATACCATGTTCTAAGGTATAGGCTTTTGCTGCGACTGCTGTATCATCAAAAGTATCACCTACTAGTTTTACTTCAACAAAATTTTCACCAAACATTTTTGTTTGATTTACTTTTTGTTGTGGCGATGGAATAGGCATAAACACAACACCCTTTACACCCAATTTATTACAACTGTAGGCAAAACCCTGTGCATGATTTCCTGCACTGGCACATACCACTCCCTTCGCCAACTGTTGGGCTGGTAGCTGACTCATCATATTGTAAGCACCTCTTATTTTGTAAGAGCGCACAATTTGTAAGTCCTCCCTTTTCAAATAAACACTGCACTGGTATTTGCGAGATAAATTCGCATTGTATTGTAGTGGGGTATGATGTACCACCGACTTCAATCTTTTGGCTGCTCCCTCAATATCCAGTGCAGGTTGATTTATTTTATTTGCTTCGCTCATAATTTATTTTGCAGGTTGATTCTCTGGACGTAAACTTCTTACAGTTTTTCCAGCTTGCCACATTTCACTATTGTGTAATTCGGCCAATTCAACTTCTAATTTTTCACGGTAATCTGTTTTGCTATTTAAATCAATAGAACGTGCTGATTCTTTTCCAGTAGCTACGCTATTGTATAAATCAATAAATACAGGAATGGTGGCATCACGGAATTTTTTCCACCAATCCAACGCACCTCTTTGTGCAGTAGTAGAACAGTTGGCATACATCCAATCCATTCCGTTTTCTGCTACCAATGGCATTAATGATTGTGTTAACTCTTCGACTGTTTCATTGAATGCTTCAGAAGGAGAGTGTCCGTTTTTACGCAACACTTCGTATTGTGCTGCAAATATTCCTTGGATAGCACCCATTAAAGTTCCACGCTCACCAGTTAAATCTGAGAATACTTCTTTTTTGAAATCGGTCTCAAATAAATAACCTGATCCAATGGCAATACCCAATGCAATTACTCTATCCCAAGCTTTTCCAGTGGCATCTTGGAAGATGGCATAACTAGAATTTAATCCACGTCCTTGTAAAAACATTCTTCTTAATGAAGTTCCAGAACCTTTTGGTGCTACTAAAAATACATCCACATCAGCTGGAGGTACAATACCTGTTTGCTCGTTAAAAGTGATACCAAAACCATGAGAAAAATACAAGGCTTTTCCTTTAGTCAAATGTTTTTTAACGGTTGGCCACATCGCAATTTGTGCAGCATCACTTAATAAATAACATATAATTGTTCCTTTTTCTAAGGCTTCTTCAATTTCAAATAATGTTTGTCCTGGTACAAATCCGTCAGCAATGGCTTTATCCCAGCTTTTTGAATTCTTACGTTGACCAATAATTACATTCACTCCATTTTCTTTTTGGTTCAATGCTTGTCCTGGTCCTTGAACACCATAACCAATTACGGCTACTGTTTCATTTTTTAATACTTCTTGTGCTTTTGCTAATGGAAACTCTTCACGAGTTACTACATTTTCTTCTGTTCCGCCAAAATTTAATTTTGCCATTTTAATTTAAATTTAATTTGTGTTGTTTATTATTTAATGAATTGATTGTTATTGAAATTTATTTTTAATTGCTTTGTTAATGATTACATGGTAAATACCGTTTCTCTTTTGTTCAAGTATTCATTTTCAATCACCTCCTCACTGGGTTCTCTGTTTTCAAAGTCTTTTAACTTTTCATGAAACCCACTGCTTTCTTTGATAATGGCCACACGCGCACTTCTTACAAATTCTACCAAACCAAATGGCTCCAAGGCTTGCATCAATCTATTGGTTTCCTCTCTATGCCCTGTGGTTTCAAATACGATAAAATCTTTTCTAATGGCTACCGCACGTGCGCCGTATTCTCTTAATAATCTTTCTACCTTTACTTTTTCTGTAATTTCCTCTGACAATACTTTATACAAAGCCAACTCCTGCCATACAATTTCATCATTGGTATTAAAATAGGCTTTTAATACTTCTACTTGCTTTTCTATTTGTCTTACCACTTTTAACACCACATCGCGCGACTCCATCACTACAATCGTAAAACGATGGATGCCTGCAATTTCCGAAGGAGAAGTATTTAAGCTTTCGACATTTATTTTTCTGCGAGAAAAAATAATGGCAATACGATTCAACAACCCCACTTGGTTTTCGGTATACACTGTAATAGTGTATTCTTGTTTTTCCGTATTTGTTTCCATAGTATCTATTTTAAAATCTTTTAATTATTATACTTACTTCAGTCTTATTTCACTTACGCTACAACCCTGTGGTACCATAGGAAATACATTGTTTTCTTTGCCTACCATCACTTCTAGCATATAAGATCCCTTATGTGCTAACATCGTTTGAATGGCACTCACGATGTCTTTTCTGTCGTCTACTTTAGCACCTGCGATACCATAGGCTTTAGCCACCATCACATAGTCGGGGCTTTCTATATCTACAAATGAATATCGCTTCTCATTAAATAATTCCTGCCACTGACGCACCATGCCTAAAAACTGATTGTTTAAAATCATAATTTTTACATCCACCCCTGTTTGCATGATCGTTCCAAATTCTTGTATGGTCATTTGTATTCCTCCATCCCCTATGACTGCTATCACTGTTCTTTCTTGCGCGCCAAACTTAGCACCAATAGCGGCGGGCAATCCAAATCCCATAGTACCTAATCCTCCTGAAGTAACATTACTTCTGGATTCATTAAACTTGGCATACCTACATGTTACCATTTGATGTTGTCCTACATCCGTTACCATCACAGCATCTCCCTTCGTAGTTTCATTTACAATTCTAATCACTTCTCCCATGGTCATCTCTTTACCACTAGGATAAATTTCTTCTTTGATACATTGATCATATTCTTTTTGGGTATATTCCGCAAATACTTTTAACCACTCGCTTCTGTCTTTTTCTTGTATACCTAAAGTAAGTAAGGGTAAAGTCTCTTTACAATCTCCCCAAACACCTACTGTTGCTTTTACATTTTTATCTATCTCGGATGGATCAATATCCAAATGAATCACTTTTGCTTGCTTGGCATATTTATCCAATCTACCTGTTACACGATCATCAAATCGCATCCCCACTGCAATCAATACATCACACTCATTGGTTAATACATTGGGGCCATAATTGCCATGCATACCCAACATGCCTACATTTTGTGGATGATCGGTTGGAAGTGCGCTCAAACCCAATATGGTCCAAGCTGCTGGCATGCCCGACTTTTCTATAAATTTCTTGAATTCCTTTTCTGCTTTTCCTAATATTACGCCTTGTCCAAAAATCACCAATGGCTTTTTTGCATTGTTGATTAATTCAACGGCTTCATCGATGTAATTTTTTCGAATCACCGGCTTAGGTCTATAACTTCTTATATGATTGCATGGCGTATACCCTTCGTAATCGAAGGATTGTATTTGTGCATTTTTTGAAATATCTATTAATACCGGACCAGGTCGTCCACTTCTTGCTAAATAAAATGCTTTGGCCAATACGCCTGGTATTTCTGTGGCATCAGTCACTTGATAATTCCACTTGGTGATAGGCATCGTAATATTGATGATATCCGTTTCCTGAAATGCATCGGTACCTAATAAATGCGCAAACACTTGTCCAGTAATACATACCAATGGTGTACTATCAATCATGGCATCGGCTAAACCTGTTACTAAATTGGTAGCACCAGGACCACTGGTGGCAAATACCACTCCCACTTTTCCCGATGTACGCGCATAACCTTGCCCAGCATGGATGCCGCCTTGTTCGTGTCTTACCAATATATGTTTTAGCTGATCATTGTAATCATACAATGCATCATAGATAGGCATGATGGCACCTCCTGGATAACCAAAGATGGTGTCAGCGCCTTCTGCTATACAAGCTTCTAATACTGCCTGCGATCCTGTTAATTTTTTTGTTGCCATAATTTTCTTTTTAAGCCTGGTCCGTTACACATCCTTCACTTGCGTCTTTTACCAACTGTGCATATTTCCACAATACACCACTGGTTGCTTTTAATACAGGTGCTGGTTGTGCTGCTCTTCTTTTTTCAATCGTACTGTCATCTACTTTTAAAGTCATGGTTCTTTTTGGAACATTCAATTCTATGATGTCTCCATCTTCTACCAATCCAATCAACCCGCCTTTATACGCTTCTGGAGTAATGTGTCCAATCACAAATCCGTGCGTTCCTCCACTAAATCTTCCATCGGTAATTAAGGCCACCGACTTGCCCAAACCCGCACCAATAATGGCGGAGGTAGGTTTTAACATTTCTGGCATACCCGGTGCACCAATGGGTCCTACATTTTTTATCACCACCACATCACCCGCTTTTATCTTTTTTGAATTGATGCCTTCTATTAACGCATGCTCTCCATCAAATACACGCGCAGGTCCTTCAAACATATCTCCTTCCTTTCCTGAAATTTTTGCAACACTTCCTCCCGTCGCTAAATTGCCATACATAATTTGTAAATGGCCCGTTGCTTTGATTGGATTTTCTTTTGGATAAATTATTTTTTGTTGATCAAAATCTAAAGTGGGTACGTTCGCTAAATTTTCTGCAATCGTCTTTCCAGTTACGGTCATACAATCTCCATGCAACCAGCCTTGTGCCAACATATATTTCATCACAGCAGGTACGCCACCATATTGATGCAAGTCCTGCATTAAATATTTTCCTGAAGGTTTGAAATCGGCCAACACAGGAATTTTATCACTGATGATTTGAAAATCATCCTGCGTAAAACTTACGCCCACACTCTTTGCCATGGCAATCATGTGCAATACTGCGTTCGTACTTCCGCCTAATACCATAATCACCGCTACTGCATTTTCAAATGCTTTACGCGTCATGATATCACGTGGCTTGATGTCTTTTTCTAATAATAATTTAATGGCTTTACCTGCATCTTTACATTCTTGTTGCTTCTCTTGACTTAATGCAGGATTAGATGATGAAAAAGGTAAACTCATTCCCAATGCTTCTATAGCGGCAGCCATCGTATTGGCGGTATACATACCACCACAAGCGCCTGCACCCGGACAAGCATGTTGTACTATACCTTTAAAGTCGGCTTCAGATAATTGACCTGCTATTTTTTGTCCCAAGGCTTCAAAAGCAGATACGATATTTAAATCCTGTCCGTTGTAATGTCCTGGTGCAATCGTTCCTCCATAGATCATAATAGAAGGACGATTTAATCTTCCCATTGCTATTAAAGAACCTGGCATATTTTTATCACAACCAGGTACAGCAATTAAAGCATCATAATATTGTGCACCACATACGGTTTCAATACTATCTGCAATCACATCTCTACTCACCAAAGAATAACGCATGCCATCCGTTCCATTACTCATGCCATCACTTACGCCAATGGTATGAAATGTTAAGCCTACTAAATCATGCTCCCAAATACTTTTTTTGATTTGATCGGCCAATCCGTTCAAATGCATATTACATGGATTGCCATCATAGCCCATGCTTGCAATACCCACCTGCGCTTTATGAAAATCGGCATCGGTTAAGCCGATACCATAAAACATAGCTTGCGCTGCTGGTTGCGTTGGATCTAGCGTGATCGTTTTTGAATATTTATTTAGTTCCATATTTTTCATTCTTTAAAAAACCATTGGTAAAATTACACCCCTTTTATCGCCTAACCTTAAGACGAATGTTTGTTAGATAATCGTTGACTTATGCAATCTTTCATGATGCACATGCCCTTCTCCTGTTACTTGTTTTTCGATGTACTCACAAATCAAATCTCCTATAGCAGTAGTGGTATAACTATTCATTGGGTCAATGTCTTTGGTCACAAAGCCACTGTTCAAACACCATGCTGCTGCATCTCTTACCAAACCTGCTTCCTGAGTCATGCCAAAATGATCCAGTAACATCGCCGATGATAAGATGGATCCCAATGGATTGGCAATGTCTTTTCCCTTTGCTTGCGGATAAGAACCATGTATGGGTTCAAACAAAGCCACTGTATTTCCTACCGATGCAGAAGGCAATAAACCTAATGAGCCTGCCAATACAGATGCTTCATCACTAATTATATCTCCAAATAAATTTTCGGTCAATACCACATCAAACTGTGCTGGATTTAAAATGATTTGCATCGCAGCATTGTCTACAAATAAATAATCTACCGCCACGTCACTGTATTCTTTTGCAATCGCTTGAACAACCTTTCTCCACAAACGAGAAGTTTCTAACACATTGGCTTTATCTACCAAGGTTAATTTTTTTCTTCTTTTTTGCGCATGCTTAAAAGCCAAATGAGCAATGCGTTCTATTTCAAATACAGAATAAGAACAATCATCTCTTGCTACCGTTCCATCTTCACTCAAACTTTTTGCACCAAAATAAATGCCTCCCGTTAATTCTCTATAAATAACAAAATCTACATTTTCTAAATACTTTGGTTTTAGTGGAGTAAGATGTTGTAAGGCAGCATAAGTAGTTACTGGTCTGATATTGGCAAACAATTGTAATTCTTTTCTCAATTTTAATAAGCCTTGCTCTGGTCTTACTTTTGCAGTGGGGTCATTGTCATATTTAGGATCGCCTATAGCACCAAATAAAATTGCATCACTCGCTAAACAAATTTTTATGGTTTCATCTGGCAATGGATTGCCAGTGGCATCAATAGCACAAGCACCCATCATCGCCTGCTCATAACTAAATTCATGATTAAAATGTTGGGCAATGGTATCCAACACTTTCATAGACTGCTGCGTCACTTCTGGTCCAATGCCATCTCCTAATATCACCGCTATTTTCTTTTTCATATCCTGTCTAATTAATTTCTTTATAATTATTCTTGATTTGCTTTTTCGTAAGCTTCTATCTCTTCTTTCATGTTTAATAAATAATCAATATCATCATACCCATTTAACATACATGTTTTTTTATACGCATTGATGTCAAATTTTTCACTAGCACCTGTTGCATCGATAGTGATGGTTTGGTTTTCTAAATCCACGGTTAAGGTATCCGTAGCACCTACTGCAAATATTTGTTGCAAAAAAGCATCTGTTACAGTAACAGGTAAGACCCCATTGTTTAAAGCATTGTTTTTAAAGATGTCTGCAAAAAAACTAGACACCACTACTTTAAATCCATAATCCTGTATGCTCCAAGCAGCATGTTCGCGTGAAGATCCACATCCAAAATTTTTAGCTGCTACTAATATTTCACCGGTGTATTGTTTTTGATTTAATACAAAATCGGCTTTAGGTTTGGTTTCATCATCATTTTCATATCTCCAATCTCTAAATAAGTTTTTTCCAAAACCATCCTTAGTAGTTGCTTTTAAAAAACGTGCAGGTATGATTTGATCCGTGTCTACGTTTTCGATACGTAGTGGAATAAACCTACTTGTTATTTTTTGTAATGATTGCATGCCTTAATTATTTTCGCTTATTCAGTGATTAATTTAAAATTTCTCTTATGTCTGTAATTTTTCCAGTTAACAATGCCGCAGCAGCTGTTAATGGACTGGCTAATAAAGTTCTGGCTCCAGCTCCTTGACGTCCTTCAAAATTTCTATTGCTGGTACTGATACAATATTCTCCTGCAGGAATTTTATCTTCATTCATTCCTAAACAAGCACTGCATCCTGCTTGTCGTATCTCTACACCCGCTGCTTCAAATATTTTATCCAACCCTTCTGCTTTAATTTGTTTGGCCACTTCTTGTGAACCTGGTACAATTAATGTTTTAATGCTAGGGTGTTTTTGTTTTCCTTTGATGATACTGGCTACCAATCTAAAATCTTCAATTCTTGAATTGGTACAAGAACCTATGAATACATTTTGTACTGGCATCCCTAATAAAGATTGTCCTGCTGTTAAGCCCATGTATTGTAATGCCTTCTCGTAATTTTGTTTTTCTGTAGCATCGCTAAAACTTTCAGTAGTAGGAAGTTTTCCTTGAACGGATAAGCCCATGCCTGGATTGGTTCCGTAAGTAATCATCGGATCAATGTCTTCTGCTTTGATATTAATTTCCATATCAAATTTTGCATCTGCATCCGTATACAATTCCTTCCATGCCGCTAATTTTTTATCCCATGCTTCTCCAGTAGGTGCAAACAATCTGCCTTGCATATAGTCATAGGTAGTTTGATCTGGTGCAATCATGCCGCCTCTTGCACCCATCTCTATACTCATATTGCAAATGGTCATACGCGCTTCCATACTTAATGCACGTATGGCCGATCCTGCATACTCAACAAAGTATCCTGTAGCACCACTTGCAGAAATTTGTGCGATGATGTATAAAATAATATCTTTTGAAACCACACCTTTTTTTAAATGGCCATCAATATTGATGCGCATTAGTTTTGGTTTGCTTTGCATAATACATTGAGAAGCAAATACCATTTGTACTTCACTGGTTCCAATACCAAATGCTATGGCCCCAAATGCACCATGCGTAGACGTATGGCTATCTCCACATACAATGGTCATACCGGGTTGCGTAATACCTAACTCGGGTCCTATCACATGTACAATGCCTTGATATTTATGTCCCAAACCATATAATTCAACACCATGTTTTTTACAATTGTCAATTAAGGTATCCACTTGAAATTTTGATAAAGCATCTTTGATTGGCAACTCTTGATGCAGGGTAGGCACATTGTGATCGGCAGTGGCAACGATTTGTTTGGGTCTAAATAATTTCGCGCCTCTTTTTTCAATACCTGTAAAGGCTTGCGGGCTAGTTACTTCGTGTATCAAATGTTTATCAATGTATACAACCGAAGGACCATCCTGAATGATCTTTACCACATGCTTATCCCAGATTTTATCAAATATTGTTTTTCCCATTGTCCGCTATAATTTTCTATCTTTTATTTAATCGTTTTTTTATTTGTTATATGCTGCTGCCATTTCTTGTAAATCTTCTTCTTTCACTTCTTTCTTTTGATCTGCTACTTGTACAAAAATGGGATACAAAATATCTATGTCATTTCTTGTATATTGAAATCCTAATTTTTGCAAACGATGTGCTAAAGCACTACGACCACTTCGAGCTGTTAATACAATCTTACTGTCTTCCGCACCCACTTCTGCTGGATTGATAATTTCATAAGTTTGTGCTTCTTTTAAAAATCCATCCTGATGTATGCCTGATGAATGTGAAAACGCATTGGCACCTACGATGGCTTTATTAGGTTGTACCGCCATTCTCATGATTTCAGCTACATCACGACTTAGTGGATTTAATAATTTAGTATTGATATTGGTATAAAATCCTAAATCTTGATGTTGATTCAAAACCATTACTACTTCTTCTAAAGCAGTGTTGCCCGCACGTTCTCCTAATCCATTGATGGTACATTCTATTTGTCTTGCGCCACCCATCACACCTGCAATAGAGTTGGCTGTTGCCAATCCTAAATCATTGTGACAATGACAGGATAAAATTGCTTTTTCAATACCTGCTACATGATTTTTTAAGTACTCCATTTTTGTTTGGTACTGATGCGGCAAACAATACCCGGTTGTATCTGGAATATTTAAGGTAGTAGCGCCTGCTTTCACCACCGCTTCTATCACTCTTGCCAAAAATTCATTTTCAGTTCTTCCTGCATCTTCTGCATAAAATTCAACATCATCTGTAAAATTGCGCGCTAGTTTAACAGCAGCTACTGCACGTTCAATGATTTCTTCACGCGTTGCGTTGAATTTATATTTGATATGTAAATCGGATGTGCCTATTCCAGTATGTATTCTAAAACGCTTGGCAGGTTTTAATGCTTCCGCCGCCACTTCGATGTCATTTTTTACCGCTCTTGACAAACCACATACCACCGTATTTTTTAAAGTTTTTGCAATTTGATTTACCGATTCAAAATCACCTGGACTGGATACTGGAAATCCAGCTTCTAAAATATCTACGCCTAATTCCTCCAACCTTACGGCCAATTCCAATTTTTCTTTCGTATTTAGTTTGCATCCAGGCACCTGCTCACCATCCCTTAAAGTGGTGTCAAAAATGTATACTTTTTCCTTACTGGTCTGACTCATGGTTACTCATTTATTTTATTTCCATAATAGTGCCTTTTGGATCGTTTTTTGAGGAAACAAATCGCAAGCATCTTATTGATTATGAACCTTTTACAGATAAAAAACGGGCTTCTGGCCCGTTTATTGTTCAAATTTACCCACTATTCACAAGTAATTCACATTTTTTTATAGTTATTTTACATTGTGCAATAGGGGTATATTTTGATTAAATGATTGATTTTCAATAACTTGAACTTAAATTCGCTACGATGCCCAACCTGAGTACGGAGGCCATATTTATTTTAGTCAAATCCCTAGAAAGGGCCGAGAAACGCAACTTTAAATTGTATGTGAAGCGCAATTCTGCGTCTGCTGATTTAAAAATTATCCAGCTTTTTGATGCTTTGGACAAAATGAAGGAATACGATGAAGAGGAATTGCTACGCAAAAACGAGGCCATTCAAAAGCAACAATTGTCCAATTTAAAAGCCCATTTATACGATCAAATTTTAGCCAGCTTAAGAATTGTAAAACAAAATGAAAACATTGATTTACAAATTCATGAACAACTAGACCACGCAAAAATTTTATACAATAAAGGTTTATACATTCAAAGCCTTCGTTTGTTAGAAAAAATAAAAACGCTCACGAAACAAAACAATCAGGTTACTTATTTATTGCAAGTATTGTTTTTAGAAAAGAAAATTGAGTCGTTGCATATTACACGAAGTATGCAGGACCGAGCAAAACAATTAAGTGAAGAAATTGACGAAGCCAATATTCGGCTCGAACATATTGCTAAGGTTTCCAATCTTTCCTTGCAATTATATGGTTGGTATATCCAACATGGTCATGCACGTAACAATGAGGACAGGCTTGCTTTAGATACGTTAATGAAAAATCCAATTTTAGAACAAGTTGAAAAATCAAAAGGATTTTATGAAAGATTGTATCGTTATCAATGTCATTGCTGGTATGGTTTTATTACACAAGATTTTCTAATGCATTACAGGTATGCTCAAAAATGGGTAGACTTATTTGAGCAAGAAGAAAATATGAAAATGAATGAGACGGCCCTTTATATTAAGGGATTGCACAATTTAATTACTTCTCATTTTGATTTAAGAAATTTTCAAAAATTAAATGAAACCATTGCTCTCTTAGAAAATTATAGCAACACGCCCATTGTATTAAATAACAAAAATAATTTAATACAAAGCTTTATCTACTTATACATTGCTAAAATTAACAAGCACTTTTTAGAGGGTAGTTTTAGCGAGGGCCTAGCCATGATACCCGCCATGGAAGCCAAGTTGAAGGAAATTGAATTGTATTTAGATAGCCACCGTATTCTGGTATTTTATTATAAAATTGCTTGCTTGTATTTTGGTGCGGGCAAACCTGCTAAAGCCATTGATTATTTAAATCGCATCATTAATTGGAAATTGAATTTACGAGACGACTTACAATGTTATGCGCGTTTACTTCATTTAATTGCGCACTATGAATTGGGCAATATGCAAGTAGTTAATTATTTATCTAAGTCGGTGTACCGCTTTATGTATAAGATGAAAAATTTAAGTACGGTGGAAGAAGTACTTTTTAACTTTTTAAGAAAGTCCATCCAAGGTGGGGGAGAAGAAAATAGTTTACTTGCCAATAAAGCAGTTATTAAAAAATCATTTGCCACTTTATCCGCAACATTGGCGCCACTTGCGCACAACAAATTAGAAAGCCGTGCCTTTATGTACTTAGACATTATCTCTTGGTTGGAAAGTAAAATTCAAGACAAAGATGTGCAGACTATTATCAAAGAAAAATTTGAATTACAACAATAAAATAGTTTAGTCTAAATTTAAATTGGAAGCTTCTATTTTTCTGGTAGCTAGATTAAATACTTGTCCAGAACTCATCATCCTAAATGGTTTTACTACGCGTCCCCATTGTTTTTTCTGCGCCGCCCAATCCTTAGGATCATAAATCATGGCATAAGACAAACCCCATACTGTAAACTTACCCGCTTCAACTATCATAGCAGTAGATTCATCTAATCCCACTCCTAGTGTATTGGGATATTGTTGTACCACTGGTATTAAATCAAACTGCCTATTGCGTGCCAACACATGTTGGTCTATTGCGGTATGGCTCATAAAAGAAAAAGCCGGTTTAAAAGAATAGGGTTGGGTTAAATTATTTCGAGCATCTCCTCCTATTAACAAAGAACCCATAATGGTAGCACCTGCTGAAGTGCCCATGATCACACCACCCCTGTTTAATAAAGCAATAAACTCCTCATATAATTGAGTGCCCCCATAAGCAGCTGCGATTAAATCTTGGTCGCCTCCCCCAAAAAACAAGCCCTTCGCATGGCGCATTAATTCAATATTTTTAGGATCGTCGGCTTCTTTTTTATTGCGTGTATGTATCGTGTATAAATTGGTAAACCCTCTGGAAGTAAATTTTACTAAGTGCTCTTTATTTCGAATAAACTCCTCGTCATCGGTTGCAGTTGGAATATAAACAATGGGCTGATCCTTGCCGCCAATATAGTTGGCAAAAAATGTAAATAAAGAATCTGGTATCGCTCCTCCACCAATAATAATTAATTTCCCTTTTGAATTAAAAAAAGGATTGCTAGTCATTTGCTTATTTGACTGTGCAATCAATTGTAAGCTCATCAATAAACAAACAATAACTGAAGTGTATCGCTTAGTTAGATAGATCATGAAAGGGTTATTTTACGCGTAGTACGGCTTGTATTTAAAATACAGTGATAGCATTTTTAAACATATAAAGCATCTATTTCTTTTGAGAAATGATCCAATACTATTTTACGTCTGATGCTTAATTTAGGCGTCATCTCTCCGCTGTCTACATTCCACTCTCTCGGTAGTAAAGCAAAGCGTTTCACTTGCTCTACTTGATTAAATAATTGATTGTACTCCTCCACAATAGCTTCAATCATGGCGACTACCATTGTATTTTTAACAATGGTTTCATTGCTTCCATATTCAATGCCATGATGCTTGGACCATTCTTTTAATTTGGCAAAGGAAGGCACGATTAATGCTGATACGAATTTTTTATTGTCTCCTATCAACATGATTTGTTCTATGAAAGGATTTTCTTTCATTTTATTTTCTATAGGCTGTGGGGCCACATATTTGCCACCACTGGTTTTAAACAATTCTTTTTTACGATCGGTAATTTTTAAATACCTGCCATCTACAATTTCTCCAATGTCTCCCGTGTGCAACCAGCCATTGATAATGGTTTCCGCAGTAAGGTCGGGGCGTTTGTAATAACCCAACATCACACTAGGGCCTGCTACACAAATCTCACCATCCGCTTCTATTTTATAGTCCACCCCTTTGATCACTTCACCCACCGTGCCATATTTAGTACCGCCTGGTGTTCTTAAATTAATACTTATGATGGGGCTATTTTCGGTTGGACCATAGCCTTCGTATACTGGTATTTGCGCGGCATTAAATATGCGTAATAATTTTACTTGACAAGCAGCCCCACCTGTTACAATGTATTTTACATTGCCTCCCAAGGCTTCTCTCCACTTGTTAAATATTAATTTATTGGCCAACTTTAGTTGCGTGCGATACCACCATGAACCAGGAATTAAATTATCATACTTTTCACCTAATGCAACTGCCCAGAAAAATAATTTTCTTTTGACACCTGTTAACTCTTCCCCCTTCATCATTATTTTTTCAAATACTTTTTCCAATAATCTTGGCACCGTAGAAAAAGCTTGAGGACAAATTTCTTTTAAGTTATCGCCAATGGTATCCAAGCTTTCGGCATAATAGATACTCATACCGCTATACATATAAATATAGGAAGCTACTTTTTCAAAAATATGATTCAG
>CAINFN010000272.1 GCA_903848125.1 uncultured Bacteroidota bacterium | reverse complement strand
TCCGAGCCGCTTTAGACGCTTTATTGTCCTTTGGGAGGCCCTCTAAAGTTAGCTTATGTGTATTGGTAGACCGCAAACCAAGTAGAGAGTTGCCAATACAACCCGATTTTACCGGAAAAGAAATGGTAGACGTATCTCCCTATAAAGTAAAAGTTAGATGGAAGGAAAATGATGGGGTGGATGATGTTATTTTATTAGTAGAATAGAAAAATTTGTATTAATTTTGTTTTTTAATGGCACTAACTACCAAACATCTTCTTGGTATCAAGGACCTCAAAACTGAGGATATCCAACTTATTTTATCTACTGCGACTCAATTCAAAGAAGTTTTACAAAGACCCGTTAAAAAAGTTCCCACTTTAAGAGACGTCACTATTGTGAACCTATTTTATGAGAATTCTACTAGAACCAGAATTTCCTTCGAATTGGCCGAAAAACGCTTGTCTGCGGACGTTGTGAATTTCACTGTTTCTAATTCATCGGCAGCAAAAGGTGAAACATTGCTTGATACAGTCAATAACATTCTTAGCATGAAAGTGGATATGGTGGTCATGCGCCATAGCGCTTCTGGAGCACCCCATTATTTAGCCAAACATATTGATGCAGCCATCATCAATGCAGGAGATGGCATCAATGAACATCCAACACAGGCATTATTAGACGCTTTTTCGATGCAGGAAAAAATGGGCAAATTAGCAGGTTTAAAAGTAGCCATCATTGGAGACATCATGCACAGCAGGGTGGCATTAAGCAATATCTATTTATTAAAGAAAATGGGTGCTGAGGTAATGGTTTCTGGCCCACCCACACTTATACCAACCTATTTAAAAGAGGCCATGGATGTCCAAATTGAGTACAATATAGACAAAGCGCTGGCCTGGTGTGATGTGGCCAATGTGCTTAGAATTCAATTAGAAAGGCAAAATCAACCTTTATTCTCTTCTTTAAGGGAATACAACTTGGCTTATGGCGTCACCATGAATAGGCTTAATAAGCTGAATAAAGAAATACTCATCATGCACCCTGGCCCCATCAATAGAGGGGTAGAAATGGATAGTGATGTGGCCAATAGTTCACATTCAATCATCTTAGACCAAGTGGAAAACGGAGTGGCCGTTAGGATGGCTTGTCTATACCTCTTAACCGGCCGAACTAATCCTTCATAATTGGATTTGTTCTAACAATTTTCTTACTTTTAAGCCATGCAAAGAATCTGCTTATTCCCTGGAACTTTTGACCCTGTAACTTTAGGACATATCGATATCATTGATAGGTCATTGCCCTTATTTGATAAAGTAGTAGTAGGTATTGGTATTAATGCTTCTAAAGATCCTATGTTTACTGCGGATCAAAGAAAACAATGGTTTGATGAAATTTATAAAAATCAACCAAAAGTAGAAGTGGCTGTTTATGATGGATTAACCGTTAAGTTTTGTCAATCTATTGGTGCTCAATTTATATTAAGAGGCATCCGCTATGTAAGTGATTTTGAATACGAGAAAACCATCGCAGATGCCAATCGTACCATGGACAGACATATTGAAACCATATTTTTAACAGGAGAACCTAAATACACTTCTGTAGCTTCCACCATTGTTAGAGACATTATTAGAAATGGGGGAGATGCTTCACCATTCTTACCAGAAGCCGTTATTAAAAGTTTGAATAAATAAGCGCTTACTATAGCTAGGCTTCATTCATAAAAATTTACTAATTAATTTTTAATCGATACGCTTCAATAACTTCTATAATAGTTGGATAAGTTAGTTCTAAACATTTTTTAGCCGTCGCTAATGAATGCCATTCTATTTTTTCAATATCTTCTGTGGTTTGAGGACTGCCTACTTGTATATCTGCAATAGTCATATGAAACCAATAAGTACGTTTAACCACTTCCTCTTTTAAATATTTATCAAAATAAAGATGATTCGTAAATTTTAATAGTTCATGTAATTTGATATTGTTAATACCAGTTTCTTCCTGCACTTCTCTGATGGCACAGGTTTGTATGGTTTCGCCCTCATCCAACTTCCCCTTAGGTAAATCCCAAAAACCTCTTCTAAATATCCATAAAATTTCACCTTGTGCATTGGTTACAAGGCCACCAGCTGCTATTATTTGTTTGGGCATAAAAATGTGTATAGTATTTAGTAAGTCCTGAAGTGAATCTAGCAATTTGACTTTAAATTTGCCACTAGAAATGATTCCTATGACAAATCAAAAAGCCGTTGCCGAAAAACTACTTCAAGTAGGTGCTGTAAAATTAAGCCCAAATAATCCATTTACATGGGCAAGTGGCTGGAAAAGTCCAATTTATTGTGACAATAGAAAGGTATTGTCCTTTCCTTATGTTCGTGATTTTATAAAAAGCGAAATGTGTAATGTTATATTTGAAAAGTTTGAAGGCGCTGATATGTTAGCAGGAGTGGCCACAGCAGGAATTCCTTGGGGTGCCATGGCAGCAGATCAATTAAAACTACCTTATATATACGTTAGACCTAAACCCAAAGAACATGGCTTAGGCAATCAAATAGAAGGCGCTTATGCTACCACCAATAAAATTTTAGTCATTGAAGATTTAATTTCAACAGGTAAAAGCAGTTTGCAAGTGGTGGATGTATTAAGAAATGCAGGGTTGGAAGTAGTGGGAATGGTTTCCATATTCAATTATGGATTTGCTATAGCGGACGAAGCTTTTAAAACAGCAGGTGTCCCTTTTTACTCCTTAACCAATTATGCAAGCTTAATTGATTTAGCCGTTGAAAAAGGAGAGGTGGATGCAGCCACTCAATCAACATTAATGCAATGGAGAGAAAGTCCTAGTACCTGGAATCAATAATTTAGAGTACGTCTTTTAAATTTAATTTTTGAGTAGTCTCAAATTCAATGGGAATTGTTTTAGTAAATATCCCTTTGGATAAAATGGCTGTTCCTTTGACCCCAACTTTCATGGGTTTATTAAAAAGAATGTCCACTGTATTTTTTAAAAGTAAGTTAAGTTCTATTTCCATTTTTGCAGGTAAAACAAAATCAGCATTGGCAGGTATCACATACAAAGAATCTAACTTATACTGCGTCAGTAACTGATCGTTAATATAAATGGAGCAATCTAATTTTTTTAAAGTAAGTTCAAAATTATTAGGATTTTGATATTCAAATTGAGCATTAAAAATATTTTTACCAAAACCTGGCTTCTCAATTTTTATTGATTTTAACCCCTTAAAAACAAAAGGTTTAGGTTCGCCGCAAGCCATTAAAAACAAAAAGCCAAAGGCCAAGAATAATTTATTGAAACTCATTTTAAAATTTTAATGAAATTATTAGTTATTTGGTGCTTGAAAAAATATATTTACAAAACTATTTGTTAAGACATGCTATTTACGGATTTACAATACTTTGGTACCATTGACTTTATCAAAACAGTTCTAAAACACGAACAGGTGAATTATGATGCTGCAGCAGTATTTACTAAAATGAGCTTCAAAAACAGAATGGTCATACTTACGGCACAAGGTCCATTAAACTTAACCATTCCACTCATCGGAGGGCGCGACCAAAAAACAGCCCTAGCTGATATCTTCATTGATTACGAAACGTCCTGGAAAGCGAAACATTTTAAAGCCTTGATTACGGCTTACAAACGTTCTCCTTATTTTGAGTATTATGAACAAAGCCTATCCAATTTGTATAGCCAAGACCATGAAAAATTAATTGATTTTTTAATGTCTTGTCAGCAATGGTTGAATGGGCAGATAAAAGCAAATTGGGAAATCAATTTAATCAACCCAATTCCAGTACAAAACCTAAACCAAAAGGAAAAATATTTTTCTCCTTGGCTTCCAAAAAATTATCAGCAATCGAGTAAGGTCCCTAAATACCAACAGGTCTTTGAAGACAAAATAGGTT
>CAINFN010000271.1 GCA_903848125.1 uncultured Bacteroidota bacterium | reverse complement strand
GAGTTTGTTTTACCAATGAAAGCTGAATTAGTTAATAATGGTTTTGAAGATTTAACTACAGCTGCAGAAGTAGAAAATGCGATTAAAAAAGAAGGTACAACATTGTTAGTGATTAATTCAGTTTGTGGTTGCGCTGCTGGTGCATGTAGACCAGGTGTTTTAATGGCCATTGCCAATGCAACAATCAAACCAGATCATATCACTACCAGTTTTGCAGGATTTGATATAGAAGCGATTAATAAAGTAAGAGAATTACAATTACCTTATCCTCCTTCATCACCAGCAATTTTATTATTTAAAGATGGTCAATTAGTAAATATGGTGGAAAGACACCAAATTGAAGGTAGACCCGCTCAATTGATTGCACAACACTTAATTACAGTTTTCCAAGAACATTGTAATTAGTCAAAGATATTTATAAACAGTTTTTGTTTTTAGATGGGTTAGTAAACACGGCCGCACTTTCTAGTGTGGCCTTTTTTTTTCGTACATTGCATTACTTATTTATTCAACAATATGTATCCTAATTTATATTACCTCATTGAAGATTTATTTGGTATCAAGCTTTCTGCTTTAAGATTGGTTAATTCATTTGGCTTTTTTGTCGCACTTGCTTTTATTGCTTCAGGCTATGTATTGTATTCCGAAATTAAAAGAAAAGAAGCTTTAGGTGAATTTGGAAGTATGGAAGAGAAAGTAATTGTTGGAGCACCTGCTTCGCTATCGGAATTGTTGACTAATTTTTTCTTTGGATTTGTATTTGGCTATAAAATTATTGGCGCCTTTACTATTGAAAATTCCTTAAATAATACACAAGCATTTATTTTGTCATTACAAGGCAATTTTGTGGCTGGGATGGCAGTGGGGATATTGCTTATTTATTTGAAATGGAGAGAGAAGGATAAAGCTAAATTGGCTAAGCCAGAAACCCGGAAAGTTTTGGTGTGGGCGCATGACAGAGTAGGCGATGTTGTTTTACAAGCAGCTTTGTGGGGTTTTATTGGCGCTAAAATATTTCACAATCTAGAGAACATAGATGACTTAATTAAAGATCCCATTGGTTCCTTAATTTCATTTAGTGGACTCACTTTTTATGGGGGACTTATCTTAGCCACCATAGGCGTTATTGTATATGTAAAAAAATATGAAATTAGAGTGATCCATTTTGCAGATGCGATGGCACCTACGATGCTTTTTGCTTATGCTGCTGGTCGAATAGGTTGCCATATTAGTGGAGATGGAGATTGGGGTATCCCAAATGTATCCCCTAAGCCATTTACTTGGTTGCCCGATTGGATGTGGGCCTATAATTATCCGCATAATGTAGTGAATGATGGTGTGCGCATACCAGATTGTGTGGGCAATTATTGTAATGCACTTCCTGTGCCTGTTTATCCAACTACCTTTTATGAAATCATCATCATGTTTATACTCTTCCTTGTGATGTGGAGTTTCCGTAAAAAAATTACCCAGCCTGGCATTTTAACTGGTATTTATTTCATTTTTGCTGGCGGAGAGCGCTTCTTTATTGAAAAAATTAGAGTCAATAATAAAATTGCTTCCTTGCCTTTTCAACCAACTCAAGCTGAATTAATCTCAACGATATTGATTATATTAGGGGTAGTTTTCTTATTTATGTCTAAGAAATGGTTTCCTAAAAATATTGTAAAACCTTAAAATTTAAATTATGCCATCATTTGATATTGCTAGTTCTGTAGATATTCAAACATTGGATAATGCAGTGAACATTGTAAAAAAAGAAATTACGAATCGATTTGATTTTAAAGGCAATCATGTAGTGATCGATTTAAATAAAAAAGATTACGTATTAAAATTAGAGTCTGATTCAGATATGAAAATTCAACAAATTATAGATGTTTTAATTAGCCGTTCTATGAAACAAGGTATCGAAGCTTCGGCTTTTGATTTTTCCAAGGAGGCCTTTCCAAGTGGTAAAATCTTTAAAAAGGACGTTTCAGTGAAAAATGGCCTAAAGCAGGAGGATGCCAAAAAAGTGGTAAAGCTGATTAAAGACAGCGGTTTAAAGGTGCAAGCGGCCATCATGGACGATATTGTAAGGGTTACAGGCAAGAAAATTGATGATTTACAGGAAGTTATAGCGGCTTGTAGGGCTGGGAACTTAGGCTTGCCGCTACAGTACATCAATATGAAGTAAAGGGGGAAATCCTCTTTTTGGGCCTTAAAATTTGGCTACCAGCTAGGATTAGGCTAAATTTGCGTCCTATTAAATAAATTGTACGGCAAAATCCGTACAT
>CAINFN010000270.1 GCA_903848125.1 uncultured Bacteroidota bacterium | reverse complement strand
TGCTATTTTTTATTCATTTTTGCCCTACTGAAATGAAAGCATGATTTTATACCAATTCTTTTTAAGGCTTTACCCTATTCTCGCTTATCTCATTAGCCCTTTTAATGAGAAAGCCAAGCAATGGGTGGATGGACAAGCCAAGGTTTGGGATGAAATCAATGCCCTTACAAAGCAAATTAAACAACCCCTTATTTGGGTGCATTGTGCCTCTTATGGAGAATACGAACAGGGGCTACCCATTATTGACAGCATTAAATCGAGCTATCCATCGCATCAAATTTGGCTTACCTTTTTTTCACCCTCTGGTTATATTTATAGAAAAAAAGATGCGCATGCCCACTTCATGACTTACCTACCTTTTGATAGTAAAAAAAATGCAAGACTTTTTTTAGAAACCCTGCAACCCTCTTTAATAATTTTTATTAAATATGAATTTTGGTTTAACTATTTATCGATTGCAAAAGAAAAAAATATTCCTACCGTTTTAGCTTCTGCACTTTTTAGACAAGGCCAAATATTCTTTCAATTTTATGGAGGCTTTTATAAAAAAATATTGAATTTATTTACTGCCATTTTAGTGCAGGACCAAGCATCGGAAGATTTAATTAAACCCATTATAAGTACAAGTAAAATATTTATAACTGGCGATACAAGGTTTGATAGAGTTATTAATACTGCTGCCACCGTAACTAAATTTGAATGGATACAAAAATTAAGCAACTATAAAATTATGATTGCAGGTAGTACTTGGGAAAACGATCATATCGTTCTTGCTAAAGCTGCCAATGAATTAGAAAAATTAAATTGGATTATTGTACCACATCATGTAGACGCAGCTAGTATTGCTGAATGCCAATCCCATTTTCCAAAAGCTATTACGCTCACTGCATTATTAGCCTCCAAACAACATTTTACTTTACCTACTATCATTATAGTGGACCAGATAGGTATATTAAGAAGTTTATATCAGTATGCATTTATTTCATATGTAGGCGGTGGTTTTGGCAAGGATGGCGTGCACAATGTTTTAGAACCAGCCGCTTTTGGCAAACCGGTTATTTGGGGTAAAAACGATAGTAAATACAGAGAAGCCATTGGTCTTAGAAATGAAGGTGGCGGATTTTCAATTCAAAACGCCGAAGCATTGATAGCGCAAATTCAATTATTAAAATCATCAGAGGAGGCTTATACTACTACTTCTAAGAAAGCTGCTCAGTATATTATTGACCATGCAGGGGCCACTGAAAAAACAATTGAATTTTTAAAAGAGCAGCATTTTTTAAAATAAGAATGGCTACTTTTGACTGACACAGAAAAGCAATACAAATAGCATTATGTTTATTGAACAAAATATTACAGGAGAAAGACGCGGTTGGATAGAAGTGGTTTGCGGCAGTATGTTTAGCGGCAAAACAGAAGAGTTAATTAGAAGATTAAAAAGAGCGAAGATTGCTAATTTACAAGTAGCCATTTACAAGCCTGCAACCGATACTCGTTTTGATGTCAATAAGGTAGTAAGTCATGATGCTAATTTTATCGAATCGATTCCGGTAAAAAATGCAAGTGAAATTTTAGCACTCGCTAAAACAGCCGATGTGATTGGTATTGATGAAGCACAATTTTTTGATGCAGGTATAATTGAAGTTTGTGAAACACTGATGATGCAAGGCAAAAGAGTCATTGTAGCAGGATTGGATATGGATTATTTAGGCAAACCCTTTGGATCTATGCCCTCTTTATTAGCCACTGCCGATTTTATTACTAAGCTACATGCCATTTGTGTAAAGTGTGGCCACTTAGCCAATATTTCATATAGAACTAGTGATGAAGAAGGGACCGTGGTATTAGGCGAGAAAAATAATTACGAACCTAGATGTCGCATTTGCGCCACAAAATAAAATACGCTTTAGCAAATAAAGTAAAATGAAAATACATTTGAAATCGATTCTTACTTTATTGAAAAAAGACATGTTGCTTGAATTCAGACAACAGTATACTTTCTTTGGTATTTTATTATATATAGCCTCTACTACTTTTGTTATTTACTTAACCATGGGTCAGCCCGATGATAAAGTATGGAATGGTTTATTTTGGATTACCCTTTTATTTATTTGTATTAATACGGTAGCAAGAAGTTTTTTACAAGAAGGTCGTGGTCGCATGCTTTATTTTTATACCATTGCTCACCCCGTACATTTTATTTTTTCTAAATTAATTTACAACAGTTTACTCATGTGCTTAATGAGTGGGCTAAGTTTATTATTATTTATATTATTACTAGGCAATCCATTGCAGCATGCCTTATTATTTTTTGGATTGAGTTGTTTGGGCGGTATTAGTTTAAGCTTGGTATTTAGTTTCTTAGCAGCCATTGCTTCTAAAGCACAGCAACCCTCTGCTATTATGGCTATACTAGGGTTCCCCTTAATTATTCCTCAGCTCATGTTACTTATGAAAATTGCTAATATCGCATTTGCCGATGTAGTGCAAAATGGACTACCCCAATTAGTGGGTTTATTATGCGGCTTTGATATTATGATTGTTGCACTATCCTATATTCTCTTTCCTTTTCTTTGGAAGGAATAGGACTAAAACTGCAGGTGTCGAACTGTTTGTCCGTTATTAATAAGTTGCTTCAAAGATTCTATTCCAATCGTTAAATGTCTTTCCACAAACTGAGCAGTTACTTGCGAATCGCTTGCTTCTGTTTTCACTCCTTCTGGCACCATGGGAGAATCACTTACTAATAATAAAGCACCTGTTGGAATTTTATTGTAAAAGCCTACGGTGAAAATAGTAGCTGTTTCCATATCAATGGCGTAAGCTCTAATATCGGTTAAATATTCTTTGAATTTTTCATCGTGTTCCCAAACTCTTCTATTGGTCGTATACACTGTACCTGTCCAATAATCTACACCGTTATCACGAATGGTTGTAGAGATGGCTTTTTGTAAAGCGAAGGCAGGAAGTGCAGGAACTTCAGGTGGAAAATAATCATTAGAAGTACCCTCTCCTCTTATCGCAGCAATAGGTAATATTAAGTCACCTATTTTATTTCGTTTTTTCAAGCCTCCACATTTTCCTAAAAACAAAACAGCTTCTGGTTGAATGGCCGTTAATAAATCCATGATTGTGGCAGCGCCAGGGCTACCCATTCCAAAGTTGATAATTGTAATTCCATCAGAAGTAGCGCATTGCATAGGCCTATCTTTACCAATGACTTCCACCTTATGCATTTCGGCAAACATGTTTACGTAATTGCTAAAATTGGTCAATAAAACAAATCGACCTAATTGGTCTAAGTTAGCGCCCGTATACCTTGGTAACCAATTCTCTACGATTTCTTCTTTTGTTTTCATACTATCAAATTTTAAGGTTTCAACTACTTATCTTTAGGCAAAGTATTATATAAAAATACGA
>CAINFN010000269.1 GCA_903848125.1 uncultured Bacteroidota bacterium | reverse complement strand
CACCAAAAAAAGCGGAGGCTCCTATTGAGGAAAAAATTGTGATGACATTACTTTCAGATGAGATGCTGAATGATGCTAGCAATAAAATAACTGCACCTACCCAAGAGGTGGTTGATACAATAGAGGAGCCAACAATTGATGACAGTTATTTTACTTTAGGTGAAGTGCCAGCCATGGAAATGGAGGAAGAGGAAGTAGAGGAAGAGGAATTATTTGAGCTAGAAGAAATAAGTGAAAAAGAATTCGAAGCAGAGATAGATGCAGAAATAAGCATTGCTGCAATGAGCATGATGGAAGAAATGACTATTCACGAAGCACCATTGATTACAATGGAGGAAGAAACAATAGAAGAGGAAATGGAAGAAGTAATGGAAGAAATAATTGAAGAAGAAGTTGTAATAACACCTGAGGTTGTTCTTTTTGAATTGGCAACTGAAACATTTAGCAATCCTGCTGATTTTATTTTAAATAAGCCAACCAATATTTATGCTACAGATGAAATAGAAGAAGACTTGGAGGAAGAAGTCGTATTCGAAGAAGCACCTTTAGAAGAAATGGAAGAAGAAGAAATGATGGAAGAGGAAGAAATGGTGGAAGAAGAAGAAATGGAATTAAGTTTTGCTACCATTACTCCTACAGAAGTTGAAGAGCCAGCCGAAGTGGTTATGGAGTCTGCACCCTTGGTTGAGATGATACAAGAAGAAGTGATGGAAGCACCAAAAGCGCCTGTAGTAGAATACCAAAGTTCATTTAGCATGCAAGAAGAACCAGCAATGCAATTAGTAATGAGAGATGATCATGAGCAGCAACCTGCAAGGCCCGTACATCCATCTTCTTTGGAAATGCCATTAGACAATGCCGAAGAGCAAAGAAGAAAAGTAGCAGAGCGCATTCAAAAGTTAAGAAATTTATCTTTCAATATTAACAATGGTCCCGATCCAAACACCGAGTTTGATGCAGTACCAGCGTATGTTAGAAGAAATTTAGATTTATTTGGAAATACATTGGCCTCTGTAGAAAACTACTACAGTAAATATACTGTAGAGAAAGACGAGAACAATCAAACCCAAATATCTACCATCAATACTTTTTTAGACGGTAAAAAACCAGATTAAACTAGTTTTTGGCTCAGTTGATTTTAGTTGTAACCCCGCTTTTAACCAGGCGGGGTTTTTGTTTTATATTTCCCTCTAAAAAATTGATTTTTTTAAATTAAATTTGAAAAAAAATGAAATTAGCACCTACTATAATGATTTGTATCACTATTTCTATGTCCATTGCATGTTCAAAAAGCGCTGATACAAGCCCAAATAGTATGAGTAATCCAACATCAAATACTGCAGTTCCTGAAATTTACAAAAAAGTGTATGGAGCAAGTAGTATTACATCAGATGGCACTTATATTACCATCAAATCTAATGGACTTCCTGATCATAAAAGCTCCTATTATGCCGCTACTAATGCTTTATATGATAATTTTACTGGGACTACTTTTGGAGGATATAACTTTCAAAAAAATCCTAATTCAATTGCTGAAAAGGCCTATATTTTTAAAATACCTTTAGATCCTAAAGTGGCAAGTAATCATACTCCAACTCCATTGGGTCCAATTGGTGTTTCATTAAATGGAGTCCCCTTTTTTAATCAATATGCAGGGCCTAATCAGCCTTTAACTGGAGAAGTAGTTTCTTTTGATCGATATTGGGGGCATCCAGCCCCAACAGGCATGTATCACTATCATGTAGAACCACTTTATTTAACCACAGTTAAAGCAACAAAATCATCTTTATTAGGATTTTTAATAGATGGATTTCCAGTGTATGGTCCAGAAGAGAACGGTGTGCTAGTAGACAATAGCAAATTAGATGCTTATCATGGGCACATTGCAAATACAATTGATTATCCTAATGGGATTTATCATTATCATATCACTGGTAACGATCCTTATATCAATGGAGCTGGATTTTATGGTAGTCCAGGAACTATCTCGCAATAGATGAAGTGCTATTTAATTTTAGTAGTATTGTTCACATGCTTATTATTTCAAGCATGCACTACAAATAGTACCTCAATTCAGAAAGAGGCAAGTATCCAAATTGATACCAATACAAATTTATTTTTTGTATCAAATGTGTATCAAAATACTTTAGATACTGGTTTTGTTTTTCATGAGGATACTTTATATTTTAAAAATATAAAATTTACCGGCTTTGCTTTTAGACTCTTTCCTTCAAAGGATACAGCATTTATTGGGGGCTATCTAAATGGGTTGGAAGAAGGAGTGCATAAAAAGTGGTATGTCAATAAACAAATAGCAGAAAAAAGATTTTATCATCAAGGAAAAAAAATAAGTAAACATATTGGATACTGGGAAAGTGGTATTCAAAAATTTGAATTTAATTTCTTGAATGGAGAACATCATGGATTAGCGAAAGAGTGGTATCGTAATGGGAAAAGCTATAAGTTTTTTAATTATAATAATGGGTATGAGGAGGGAAGTCAAAAAATGTGGTGGGAAAATGGTGTAATAAGGGCAAATTATGTAGTAAAAAATGGAAGAAGGTATGGTTTGATTGGATTAAAACTGTGTATGAATCCAAGAGATTCTATTATTAAGCGTATAAAATAGTTTTTATGAAATATAGGCATTTATTTTTTTTACTTCTTTTTTTGAGTGCCTGTAATTTGGGCAACAAGCAAATCAAAAATGCGAATGAGTTAATAATAACATTACCTTTTTTTAATCAACCTGATTGGACACCAGAATGGATTGGTAAAAATGATGTACAGTATCAAAAAATACATACCATCCCATTTTTTTCTTTTCATGATCAGAATGATAGTACCATTAGCTTGCATACAATTAAAAATAAAATTTATGTATCAAACTTCTTTTTTACAAAATGTAAAGGGATTTGTCCTAAAATGACAAATAATATGCTTTTACTTCAAGAAGCTTTTAAGGACGATACCTCAATATTATTTTTATCGCATAGTGTTGACCCAGTAAGTGATTCTGTTCGTGTATTACAGCAATATGCAAAAGAAAATAAAGTAAATAGCAGTCGTTGGCATTTATTAACAGGGTCAAAACAAGAAATTTACGACTTAGCAAAAAAACAATATTTCGCAGGGGATTCTGTTGGGTATTATCAATCTGGAAATGAGTTTTTACATACTGAAAATTTTATACTAGTTGACAAACACCAAAGGATTAGAGGAGTTTACAATGGCACATTATTAGTGGAAATTGACCGAATAAAAGAAGATATAAAAAATTTGAAGATGGGAAATTAAATACAAACTAGGTATTTATCCATTTTTTCAGTGGTGGTGCTATAATTATTTCATGTACTTTTACTTATGCAAACTGTATTAATTACTGGCGGTACGGGAATGATTGGCAAAGCCTTGACTACTCTATTTTTAGAAAGAGGGTACAAAGTGATTGTATTGTCAAGACAAGATAAAAGGGCACACCGATTAAATTTAAGTTTTGCAAAATGGGATGTAGAGAAAGGTGAAATAGATGTTGAAGCATTGCAACAAGCCAATATCATTGTTCATTTAGCAGGCGAAGGTGTAGCAGATAAAAGATGGACAGTTAAAAGAAAACAAGCCATTGTAGATAGCAGGGTGCATTCGGGAAACTTATTGGTAAAAGCGTTGACTGAAAATAAACATCAAGTAAGTACATTTATAGCTGCTTCGGCCATTGGTTGGTATGGTCCAGATACGGCTGCAAGTTTGGAAAATGGTTTTGTAGAAACCGATCCTGCAGATGATTCCTACTTAGGTAATACTTGTAAGTTATGGGAAGAGAGTACTGCGGCCATTGGGGGCATGGGTATTAGAGTAGTTAGATTAAGAATTGGAATTGTATTGAATAAAAGAGGCGGAGCACTGGCTGAATTTTTAAAACCCGCCAAGTTTGCTTTAGCTACTATTTTAGGAACTGGTAAGCAAGTAGTAAGTTGGATACATCACCAGGACTTATGCAAAATGATGCTGTATGCTATTGAAACGCTTGCTGTCAAAGGAGTGTACAATGCAGTAGCGCCAAATCCTGTAACCAATAAAAAATTAGTACTGACCATTGCTAAAAATAAATATCCTATTTATTTTCCTTCTTTTGTGCCTGCTTTTTTACTAAAAATAATTTTAGGAGAAATGAGCATTGAGGTTTTGAAAAGTGCCAACGTGAGTGCGCAAAAAATACAAGCCGCTGGTTTTGTATTTGATTATCCTACCATTGAAGAGGCTATACCCGACTTAATGAAGTAGGCGTTTCGGGGTCGGCTTTATTAATTTCTGATGGGTCTTCCAGCTGTAATAACCGATTGAATTCTCTCTAATGTTTTCTTCTCTCCGCATAAGCTTAAAAAAGCTTCGCGCTCTAAATCCAATAAGTATTGTTCGTTCACTAATGTAGGCTCGCTTAAATCACCACCGCACATTACAAAAGCTAATTTTTTAGCCACCAATACATCGTGATCACTGGCGTAACCACCTTTCCACATGCCATTAATACCTGCGTACAAAGCACCTAAGCCTGCTTTTCCGAGCACTTTAATATCTTTTCTTTGTTGTGCTTGTGTGTAGCCAGCTTGAAACAATTGAAGTACTTTATTTTTTGCATTCGCAATGCGACGAGATTGATTCAGCACAATTTCATCTTGCCCTTTTCTAAAAATGCCCATGTCCATGGCTTCCTGCGCAGAGGTCGCCACTTTTGCAGTAGCAATTTGCATGAATCTTCTATTGAGTGTAATGGTTTCTGGTTCATCCACATGCATTTCATCAGAAGCACGCAATACCAATTCTTTAGTACCACCACCACCAGGAATCACACCAATACCTAATTCCACCAGTCCAATATAAGTTTCTGCGGCTGCACAAATACTGTCGGCGTGTAAATTCATTTCACAGCCACCACCTAAGGTTAAACCATGCGGCGCAATAACTACTGGCACCGATGAATACCTAACATGCATCATGGTGTTTTGAAAAGTACGAATGGCCATATCTAATTCTTCATAGTCTTGTTCAATAGCCAACATAAATATCATACCCACATTTGCACCTGCGCTAAATAAATTACCATCATTGGCAATCACTAAGCCGTTGAATTTTTCTTCGGCTAGTGCAATAGATTTATTTAAACCTTCTAGCACTTCTCCGCCAATGCTATTCATTTTGGTATTCCAACTAAAACCTGCTACGCCATCACCCATGTCCACCAAGCGGCTGGCTGCATTTTTCCAAATGGTTTTTTCTTGGTAATCAGATAAAATAATAAAGGACTCAGCTCCTGGAATTAATTTATAGTTTTCAGTGGCTACGTCATAATAATATCTTTTTCCATCCTGTACTTTATAAAAGCTACAACCCTTTGCTACCATGGTTTCTACCCATGCTGCCACCTGGCCCCCTTCTTGTTTTATGTTATTAACAACTACAGCTACACCTAGTGCATCCCAGGTTTCAAAAGCGCCAATCTCCCAACCAAAACCTGCTTTTAGCGCATCATCTAAACGATATAATTCATCACTAATTTCGGGTATACGATTACTAATATAAGAAAATAGCGCATGATGAAATTCGCGTACAAATGTTTGGCCTTTATCTATTGCTTTTGCTCCATCCGCCACGGTATATAAATTCTTTATTCTATCTGGCAAAGATTCAATGGCTTTTGCTGCACCAATGGAAGCCATTTTAGTTTTTACACGTGGCTCGTATTCAAAAGTTTTTAAATTCAGGGTTAATATTTCTTTAGAACTTGCAGTTTTTATTTTCTTAAAAAATCCTTGACCTGTTTTATCGCCCAACCAATTTTGCGCGACCATTTTTTCTAGCCATGTAGGAAGGGTGAAAATATTTTTCGCCTCATCATTTGGGCAATTAGCCGCCACACCGCCTGCTACTTTTACTAAAGTATCAATTCCCACTACATCAGCAGTTCTAAAGGTGGCCGATTTTGGACGTCCCATAATTGGACCAGTAAGCGCTTCAATTTCATCAATACTCAATTCCAATTTCTCCATAATATGAAGTACACTCATCATGCTAAAAACCCCAACTCTATTAGCAATAAAGGCAGGCGTGTCTTTACACAAGACAGTTGTTTTTCCTAAATACACATCTCCATAATGCATGTGAAAATCAATCACTGCTTGGTCTGTTTTTGCGGTAGGAATTACTTCTAATAAACGTAGGTAACGAGGAGGATTAAAAAAGTGGGTACCACAAAAATGTTTTTGAAAATCTTCGGAGCGTCCTTCCGCCATTAAATGAATGGGAATGCCAGAAGTGTTAGAACTAATTAAGGTACCGGGTTTTCTATATTTTTCTACTTCGTCGTAAATTATTTTTTTAATGTCTAATCTTTCTACTACTACTTCAATAATCCAATCGGCTGTTGCTATTTTTGAAATATCATCTTTGAAATTACCTGTACTTATATTTTGCGCATATTTTGCTAGATACAAAGGAGAAGGGTTTGATTTAATGGCAGACTGCAAAGAGTCATTTACTAATTTATTTCTTTCCTTAGGTTGCGTACTTTGTTCCGTTCCTGGTGTAAGGATATCTAAGAGTAACACTTCAACACCCACTCCAGCAAAATGACAAGCTATTCGCGAACCCATTACGCCACTTCCTAAAACCACTACTTTTTTGATTGAACGTTGCATTATAAGAGCATTTTTGTAAAATTAGTTAGTTATGCAACTATTTTCAAAAAAACTTTAGTTTTTTCACTATTTTTTTGCCATTGGTTGCGTCATTTGACCTTTTAACAAAACCAGCTTGGGGGTATTGGGCTTTGAACTACATTTGTACCATGCAAGTAGATAAAAAGCTAGTGAGCCATTTGGCACATTTATCCAGATTAAATGTGGCCCCGGAAAAAATGGACAAATTGGTTACCGATATGCAAGATTTGGTTGGTTTTGTAGAGAAGTTGAATGAATTAGATACTACAGGAACAGAGCCATTGATGCATATGGGAGATGCTTTTAATGTGCTGCGCAAAGATGAAGTCAATGGATCTATTTCAAGAGAGGCTGCTTTAAAAAATGCACCAGATGCCGATGGGACATTCTTTAAAGTGCCAAAAGTAATACGCAAATAAAATAATTATCATGTCATTGGTTATTCAATTAAGAGAACTGCAGAAAAGCTATTTTATGGCAGGTCAAGCCATACCTGTTTTAAAAGGGATTAACTTGGACATCAACAGAAATGAATATGTGGCGTTGATGGGACCATCAGGTAGTGGTAAGAGTACATTAATGAATATTTTAGGTTGTTTGGATTCTCCAACCAGTGGTATGTACAATTTAAATGGTCATGATGTGAGTAAAATGGCTGATGATGATTTAGCAGGCATTAGAAATGTAGAAATAGGATTTGTGTTTCAACAATTTAATTTGTTGCCAAGATTGTCTGCTGCCGAAAACGTTGCATTGCCATTGGTATATGCAGGGGTTTCAAAAAAAGACAGAATTGAACGTGCTATGGTGGCTTTAGAAAAAGTAGGTTTATCAGACAGAAGTCATCATAAATCAAATGAACTAAGTGGTGGTCAAATACAACGTGTGGCTATTGCGCGCGCCTTGGTAAATAACCCTTCTATTTTATTAGCAGATGAGCCAACTGGAAATTTGGATTCAAAAACATCAGTAGAAGTAATGGAGCTTTTTGGTAAAATACATTCTTCTGGTAATACTGTTATATTGGTTACGCACGAGGAAGATATAGCTCGATATGCACACAGAGTGGTGCGTTTGAGAGATGGAAATATTGAAACGGATACAGTAAACAATAATTTCACTCATTTTTAAGCACTTTTCCCTATTTATTTAAGCTTCCTTGTTGAACTTTATTTTATTAGTTTTGTTACTATAAAAACCCAGGAGTCTGTTAAGGATTTTTAAAGCAGGGTTTATATAAGCATTATGAAAATTTATACTAAAGCAGGTGATTTAGGTAGTACCTCATTAATAGGAGGTACCCGTGTTCCAAAAAGTCATATTCGAATAGAATCTTATGGTACTGTAGATGAGCTTAATTCATTTATTGGATTATTAAGTGATCTTCTTACCCATGCAGAAATTAAAACTGTTTTAAAAGAAGTGCAAGATAGATTGTTTACCGTAGGCTCTTCTTTGGCCTGTGATCCGGATAAAGAACCTTCTTTAAAAATACCTGATTTAAAAGAAGAAGACATTGCTTATTTAGAATCATTAATGGATAAGATGAATGAGGTATTGGAGCCGATGAAATCTTTTATTTTACCTGGCGGACATCAAGCTATTTCAACTGCACATATTGCACGTTGTGTATGTCGCCGTGCAGAGCGTTGGTGCGTTAATTTACAAGAAGAAGATTTATTTGTAGAACCAATGGTCATAAAATATTTGAACAGACTAAGTGATTACTTATTTGTCTTATCAAGATATATTGGTCATCTAAATGGGGTAGCAGATTCTCCTTGGAAACCAAGAGTGTAATCGTTAAACAATTAGCTAAACAAACTTTCCGTCTTTCATTGTTAAACTTCGATTGCTCATAGCAGCAAGCGTTTCATTGTGGGTTACAATTAGAAAACTTTGATTCATTTCATTTCTTAAACGAATAAAAAGTTGATGTAAGGCATTCGCGTTTTCGCTATCTAAATTACCAGTTGGTTCATCCGCGAAAATAAGGGCAGGACTATTTAATAAGGCACGTGCCACGGCTACTCTTTGTTGTTCGCCACCCGATAAACTGTGTGGTTTTTTATCCAATTTATCTGCCAAGCCCATTAAGTCCAATAACTCTTTGGCTTTATTTTGAATTTGCTTTTTTGGCATTTTTGCAATCCATCCAGGGATAGAAACATTTTCTAAAGCGGTGAATTCGGGCAGCAAATGATGGAATTGAAAAACAAAGCCCATTTTTTGATTTCTATATTTAGCCAATGCGGTATTGGATAGCTGGGAAATGTCCTGACCCTCAAAAATCACCTCCCCTTTATCGGCTTTTTCTAAACTGCTTACAATGTATAAAAGGGTCGATTTACCGGCACCGGAAGGTCCAACGATACTAACCAATTCTCCTTTGTTAACCTCCAAGGAAACACCCTTCAGCACCGATACGGGGCCATATTGCTTCCATATGTCCTTGGCTACTAGTAGTTTTGGGGATTGTTCCATGCTACAAACCTAGCAATTCCCGGTCAATTTTATTAAAATTTAAAGATTTGTTTACATCCTGTAGAAAAAACAGATTTGGTTGTATCGTTTATACGGCTACTTTTGCAAAAAATAAAGCTATGTTTTGGACTTTAGAATTAGCCAGCTTTTTAGAAGAAGCTCCATGGCCAGCTACCAAAGATGAATTGATTGATTACACCATAAGAAGTGGTGCACCTATTGAAGTAGTGGAGAACTTGCAAGAGTTAGAAGACGAAGGTGAAGTATATGAAAGTATTGAAGATATTTGGCCGGATTATCCAAGCCATGACGATTTTATGTTTAATGAAGACGAGTATTAATTTATTTGAGATTTTATTAAATATAAATCTCAAATAAATTAACCTCTAATGAATTTAATAAAATATAAATCTCAGTAATATCTTCTTCTAATTATGAAAATAAAAAAAAGGCTAAACTTTGTTAGCCTTTTTTTTATTTATTCGCGAAGAATGAATTTTAAATCTTCCTAAAACGTCAACTTAAAATAAAGCAACATCAAACTTAATGTAAGTACAATGGTATTGGCCATCAGTACAGGTTTGCTTTTAATTAAATAAGCATAAGTTAACCAAACAATACAACTAAAGTTCACAATAAGTATCATGAGTAAGCTAAGGCTTTCAACATTTTTTGTTTGCCAAGTTAAATATACTTGAGGTATAAAAGTGATACAACTAAGTAGAGAGCCAAAGTAGCCGATGGCTTCTACTAATTTTGGGTTAATTTCTTTCTTGTTCATTTTCTTTTTGCTTCAGTGTGGTAGGTGTCAATTTATCCTTCTGTGATACCTGCTTTTTTCATTATTAAGTCGCTCACACCTGTTGTAGAGTAGCCACCGTCATGGAATAAGTTTTGCATGGTCACCATTTTAGTTAAATCAGAGAACAAAGTCACACAATAATTAGCACAATCTTCGGCTGTAGCGTTTCCTAATGGAGCAATGGCATCGGCATAATCAAAAAAGTCGCCAAAACCTTTGATGCCTGTTCCTGCTGTAGTTTTAGTTGGTGATTGAGAGACTGTATTCACACGCACTTTATTTCTTAATCCATAATGATAGCCAAAGCTACGGGCAATAGATTCTAATAAAGCTTTAATATCGGCCATATCGGTATAAAAAGGGAAGGTTCTTTGAGCTGCTGCATAAGTAAGGGCTACTACACTAGCATGATCGTTCAAGGCATCCATTTTATAAGCGACACTTAACATTTTATGCAAACTCATTGCAGAAACATCCACCCCCTTTGCATAATAATCATAGTTCAATTCGGGGTAAGCAATTTTTTTACGAATGTTTACACTCATGCCAATTGAATGTAAAACGAAATCTATTTTACCGCCTAAGATTTGTTGAGATTCTGTAAATAAGTTAGTTAGTTCTTCTACACTGGTAGCATCAGCAGGAACTATTTTAGAATTTGTTTTTTCGGCCAATCCATTAATCTCTCCCATACGCATAGCAATAGGCGCATTGGTTAATACAAAAGTGGCACCTTCTTCGTGCGCTTTTTCAGCTACTTTCCATGCAATTGAATTGCTGTCTAAAGCACCTGTAATAATTCCTCTTTTACCTTTTCATAAATTGTACGCCATGTTTATGGTTGATTTAATTGCTGTAAAAAT
>CAINFN010000268.1 GCA_903848125.1 uncultured Bacteroidota bacterium | reverse complement strand
TGCTAAAAAGAAATAATTATCGCAAGATAATTAAATCGTCTTTTTTGCTTTCAGCAAAAATAGATTTGAAGTCCTCCCCGTTTACGGGGGGGATTTTTTTTTGAATAATTTTTTATACTTTACATTCCTATGCACAATTACGAAATAGCAGAATACTTTTCTTTACTAAGTAAACTCATGGACATTCATGGAGAAAATGAATTCAAAATAAAGTCCTATTCTAATGCTGCTTATACCTTAGATAAACTTACCGATCCTATAGTTGATATGTCGCCAAGTGAATTATTTGCACAACGCGGTATAGGAGAAGCAATAGGTCAAAAGATACTACAACTCATTGAAAATAAAGAACTTAGCTTATTAATTACTTATATTGAAAAAACACCTTCAGGTATTATTGATTTACTAAAAATAAAAGGATTAGGTCCTAAAAAAATTAGAACTATTTGGAAAGAATTAGAAATTGAAAGCATCGGTGAACTACTATATGCTTGTCAAGAAAATAGATTAATTAATTACAAAGGTTTTGGTGCGAAGACACAACAAAACATTCAAGACAGTTTAGAATATTTCTTGCAGCATCAAGGAAGTTATTTATACCAACAAGTAGAAAGTTTAGTGACCAATTTAAAAGAGGCGCTACAAAATAATTTTCCAAATGAGTTACATGAAATTTCTGGAGCCTACAAAAGACAAATGGAAAGTTTAGAATTTTTAGAAATTGTAACCACCACAAATGAAAAAAGTTTAACCAATTGGTTGATCGAAAAAGAATTTACTGTTTTAAAAAATGATGAATTTATAAGTTGCAAAGGCATCGATAATTTTGAAATTAGATGGTGGTTGGCTACCCAAGAAACATTTTATTGGACCGACTTTAAATTGGCCTGCTCCCCCGAATTTTTAAAAAAATGGGTCGAAAACCCCCTTTTTGTGAAAAATTTTAATTTTATTTATCCACAGTCCATTTTTGATCAATTGGGGATTCCCTTCATCCCTCCTGCCCAAAGAGAAGATCCTGCGTTAATTGACCTTGTTAAAACCAAACCGCTAAAAGCAACTATTGAAATAAAAGATATCAAAGGGATTATTCATTCCCATAGTACCTGGAGTGATGGTGTTCATACCATAGAGCAAATGGCATTGGCCGCTATTGAAAAAGGCTATGAATATTTGGTCATAAGCGACCATTCTAAATCGGCCTTTTATGCCAATGGGTTGCAAGTGGATCGTATTAAAGCGCAACACAAAGAAATTGATGCGCTTAATAAAAAGTTAGCCCCCTTTATTATTTTTAAAAGTATCGAGTCGGATATATTAAATGATGGCAGCCTAGATTACCCAGATGAGGTTCTAGCTAGTTTTGATATCGTCATCGCTTCTATCCATTCAAATTTAAAAATGACGGAAGAAAAAGCCATGATGAGGTTGTTAAATGCAATCAATAACCCCTATACAAGTATCTTGGGCCATCTTACGAGCCGTTTATTATTAAGCAGAAAAGGATACCCAGTAAACCATGAAGCCATTATAGAAGCCTGTGCCAATAATGATGTCGTAATAGAATTGAATGCCCACCCCAGAAGATTAGATATGGATTGGAGGTTTATACCCGCTGCCTTAAAAAGCGATGTACTTATTTCCATTAATCCAGACGCGCATGCGGTAGAGGGATTTGAGGATTGCAAATATGGCGTATTGGTTGCCCAAAAAGCTGGGTTAACTTCAGCCCAAAATTTAAGTAGCTTTTCATTAGAAGAAATGATGGAGTTTGTTGCCTTTCAACAATCCAAGAGGAACTAGTTTTTCGCATTTAAAAAGTAGTCTACTATTTTTATTATCTTGTCTACCTACATTATGAGCCAAACACCAAAACTAGAACGAAAATTAAGTCTTTTACATGCAACTGCCATCAACATGATAGACATGGTGGGCATTGGTCCCTTTGTGGTATTAAGTGTGGTAGCTCAAATTATGGGAGGCCCTTATTTTTTATATGCCTGGGTTGCTGGCGCCTTACTATCTTATTTAGATGCGATGGTATGGAGTCAATTAGGTGCGGCCTTACCTAGAGCAGGTGGTAGCTTCCATTTTTTAAAAGAAGGCTATGGAACAAAAGCAGGTTCACTAATGAGTTTTTTGTTTGTATGGCAAACCATGATTCAAGCACCACTTGTTATTGCTTCTGCGGCCATTGGTTTTTCACAATATGCCAATTATTTTTTTCATCTATCTTTTTTACAAGAAAAAGCATTGAGTGGATTGGTGGTTATTTTAGTGATCCTATTATTGTACCGAAAAATTGAATCCATCGGAAAAATTTCAGTTTTTTTATGGGTGGGTGTTTTGGGTACCATGGCATGGATCATTTTTGAAGGCATTGCGCATGGTCATTTTATGGAGCCCATAAAACATATCAATGATGGTTTTAAATTAGAGCATGGATTTGTAGCAGCACTTGGATTTGCAAGTGTCAAAACCATTTACAGTTACTTAGGCTATTATAATGTATGTCATTTAGGAGGGGAAATTAAAAACCCAAGCAAGAATATTCCTAGAAGCATGTTTATTTCTATTACAGGTATCGCTATTTTATATTTAGCTATGAATATCAGCGTAGCCAGTGTGCTTCCTTTTCAAACCATTGTAAATAGTAAATTTGTGGTGAGCGATTATATTAAAACATTGTATGGGCCTGCCGCTGGCGCATTTGCAACTGTATTAATTTTACTTGTCGCTTTTTCCTCCTTATTTTCTGCCACCTTGGGTTATAGTAGAATTCCTTATGCTGCGGCACAAGACAGGTCCTTCTTTCCCTTTTTTAAAAAAGTACACCCTACCTTGCATTTTCCTCACCGATCTTTATTAGTACTCGGAGGCATTGCATTTGTATTTAGTTTGTTGTTTAGATTGAAAGAAGTGATTGATGGTATTTTAGCCATGCGTATTTTAATTCAATTTATTGGGCAGGCTTTTGGGCTATTATTATTATTTAAACGAAAAGGAAAAACTTTTTTCCCCTGGAAGATGCCACTCTACCCTATCCCATTATTTTTAGCCATTATTATTTGGGGAGGCATCTTTTTTTCAACAGGCACAAAAATGATGTTAAGTGGTTTGGTTGTAATTAGCCTAGGACTGATTGCCTATTTTGTTGCCAAAAAAATGAAATGGATTGGGGACGTTGCCACTGATGAACAACCCTAATTTATGATTTAGTTTATTTACTTCTTGTTCCAATTCCGCTGATGAGCAAACCAAAAACTAGCCCAATAATAAGCCCAATTTTTACATTCTTGATCATCCAACCTAGTGCTAATCCAATCACTAACAAAGTAAATATGCTTACGTTACGTCTCATCATTTAATGCTTTGGTAGGGAAATTATATTGGATAATAATTTATAGGCTCCGGGGTTGCCTGCAGGAAGTTGTCTAAAAAGAACCAAACTTAAATAGACCATATTGCCTTTACCATAAGGTGCTATAAGTAAACTGCCATTTGATACAGGTTCTCCTTTGTCACTCATTGCTAAGGGTGTTTCAAAATGACTGTCTATATTTTCTGCTTGATAGGTACTTCTTTCTTGAACCCAATGATCAAAATCCTGCGAAGTAATAGGATTAGGACTATTGAGTACTGAATGGTTGGGCAAAACAAATTGAACAGGCACTTCTTCTTGGGTCACTCTCTTGCCAGCATTGACTGTAAAAGCATAAGGGCCCACTTTTACTTTTTTTAACCCCACTTGATTGCTTTTTAAGTACTGAACCACCCAATTGCCCCCTTGTTCAATATACGCATTCACGATATCATTTTTGTCGGTTAAATAGTCCAACATATTGTAAGCACGAATGCCTACTACCACTGCATCAAATTGTTTTAATTTTTCTAAGTTGATATCTGCTTCTTTAAGCAGTGTTACTTGATAACCCAATTCAATTAAAGCTTCGGGTAGTTTGTCTCCTGCGCCATCAATGTAACCCACTTTTGCAGGTTTGGTTTTAATAGCTGCTTCCATTATGGTCGCCGTAGCTGCCGGAAAATAAGTTAAAGTTGGAATATGATCATATTGAATTGCTTTGGTATACACTTCATTGTTTGAAGTAGGCAATGAAGTATTAGCCAACTTTACCTCCACATTGATATGTTTAGAGATGCCATCCTGTAGTGATTGATACCCTACTACAATTGATTTGTCTACTGGTTTTAAATATACTTCCTTGTCATATTTTATTTCATGATGGGGCACCACTGCCAATGGTTGATAAACATCCCCTTTGGTTGGATCGGTTACTTTATATTGAACTGGAATAGTATAATTAAAAACTTGTTCATCCATGGTAACTGTTACTCCAACTTTAAATGCAGGTTCATTTTCAGCATCCCCAATCAATTGTTGATTGGTAACAACAAACATACCTTCTGTTTTTGGGTTAACCAACCAGTAAGGTTGAGAAATAGGAAAATTAGTGGGCACTTTAAAAGAATAATCTAATGATATGTTTTGATTGTTTGACAATGGCTTGTTTACTATTGAATCTAGCCCTTGTGGAAATTGTATGGTATTGACCATCGAGTTAACAGCTGATCTTTGATTCAATAAAAATTGCAACTTTACATTTTCTCCTTGTACTACTTGTTGTTGTTGCGTAGTGGCTTCAAAAAATAAACCTGCGCAATCTTTTATAATTCCTTTTACTTCTGCTAATTTGTATTCACGCCACTTAGAAGCGGGTAATCCCTGTATATGTTTGTATAATTTCACAAGGGCTGAAACGGAAGCTGCTGGATTTTCAGTTTTAAATTGGTTGGTAATGACATCAATTTCAGCTTCTATATTTTTGGCCTCTTTTTCAGTGGAAGTGATCTTACTCCAACCAATATTCACTCCGTCCATGATATCATTCTTTGCAGGTTCACCACCTGTTAATTCAAAAAATTCATAAATCGAACCTCTTCTACGAGGCCTTCCTTCTCCTTGACTTTTATGCATGGTTCTGGCTTCGGCACCAATCTCTCCATAACTTTTTCCTAAAACAGCATTGTAACCCCCTACTTCTAATTTTAATTGATTGTCATTTGTCGTATTAACGGTTCCAAAATTAAAAGTGTTCCATAAAATTCTTTTCGCTTTCCAAGGAACCAGCCCTAATTTAAATTGTTCAGGAAATTGGGTGGGATCTGCAGCAGCGATATATGCTTCATTGGCAATTATGGCTGATGCTGAGTGATGCCCATGCCCGGCACGCGCATCTCTTGGAAATCGAGTAATAATAATATCAGGCTGAAATTTACGAATCACTAAAACAGCATCGCTTAACACTTTATCATGATCCCAAATACGCAATGCTTCCTCTGAGGATTTACTAAATCCAAACTCATAAGCAGTAGAAAAATATTGTTCTGCTCCATCAATTCTTCTGGCTGCTAAAAGTTCTTGAGTTCTAATCATCCCCAATTCAATTCCTTGCTCTTTTCCTATTAAATTTTGTCCACCATCTCCTCTGGTTAAACTTAAATAAGCAGTGCGAAACATTCTCTGCTTTGTTAGATAAGGCAAAAAGCTATTGTTTTCATCATCTGGATGTGCCGCAATATATAAGACACTCCCTACCGTATTTAGCTTATTAATTTGAGCTAAAATTTCTGCACTTGGCTTTTGCGCATTTACAGTTATTGAACAATAAAAAGAGGCAAATAAAATGCAAAAAAATGTACGCATAGTCCTATTTTCAATGGTTATTATATGGTTATAAAAATAAGAAAAAATAGGCTCAATTAAGGGGTTATTACAAGTAGTTTTGCACAAAGGCTTCCGCTAATTTGCTGAATCCTAAATATT
>CAINFN010000267.1 GCA_903848125.1 uncultured Bacteroidota bacterium | reverse complement strand
CTGGAGTAAATGAAATTCATCAAGTGGAAAGCGGTGATATTGTATTTGTTGATCATCCAAAATATTATGATACCTGTTTAAATAGTGCGGCAAGTTGTATCATTATAAATAACAAAGAAGTAGTAGTTCCTAATGGCAAGGCTTTGTTGTATTGCACCGACCCATTTGAAGCTTATTCAAAAATTGTACACCACTTTAAGCCACTCAAGTTGAGTGATAAAGCAATAAGTGAAGATGCGATAATAGGGGAAGGCACTGTTATTATGCCAACAGTTTTTATAGGTGCCCATGTTCAAATTGGTAAAAACTGTGTGCTGTATCCGAATGTAACTATATTGGCTGACACCATTATAGGAGATGAAGTCATCATTCAAGCCAATACAGTTATTGGAAGTGATGCCTTTTATTACAACACTAAAAAAAATCGACCTGATTGGTATAAAAAAATGCCTAGCTGCGGTAGGGTGATTATAGAAAACAAGGTAGAAATTGGGGCTTCTTGTACCGTGGATAGAGGCGTTAGTGGTGATACGATTATAGGTATGGGGACCAAGATTGATAATATGGTACACATTGGACATGATACCCAAATTGAGGCCAATTGCTTATTTGCTGCTCAAGTAGGTATCGCAGGTGGCGTAAAAATAAAATCGGGTGTCACCATTTGGGGTCAAGCGGGTGTCAATAAAACTTTAACCATTGGAGAAAATGCCGTGGTCTTATCTCAAGCCGCTGTTGTATCAAGTATTGAAGGAAATAAGGTTTATATGGGCTTTCCTGCCGAAGATGCTTCTATTAAAAGAAGGGAATTGGTTTGGATTAGACGTATTCCAGCACTTTGGAAAAAGATAATGGAAAAAGAATAGTTTACTTCAAATGATGCATAGCTGTTAATTCAGCACAAACTCTTTTAATCGTGCTTTCCATAGATCGATATTTAAAATTAGGAAAGGCCTTTAAAAATTTACCATTGTTAAAATGAACTTTAGCCTGTGCCGTAGCGGCTGTCTCCTTAGTTAGTAAAGGCGTTTTTCCTGTAATCATTCCTTTTAATGCTTCCAACCTCCAAACAATAGCTGCTAATAATGGGGTTACTTTTCGACTAGGTGGTTTTTTATTAAATGCTTGAGCAATTTTAGTGAATACAGTTTGATAGGTTTGATTTTCTGCACTTATCACATAACGTTGTCCAGTAATGGAACTCTCCATTAACAATTGCATCGCGTCAATCACATCTAATACATCTACAAAGCCACTCACCCCGTTGGTATACCATGGAAATTGGTCATAAGCAGATTTAAAAATTTTAGAAGATCCATTGTTCCAATCTCCTGCACCAAAAATAATAACTGGATTCACTATCGCTACATTCAATCCTTCACCCATTCCGCGCCACACTTCCATTTCGGCCAAAAATTTTGATTCACCATAGACACTATTGCTAGTAGCAGGGGTCCAATTCATACTTTCATCAATGGGCGCATCCTCTCTAATGCGACCCAGTGCTGCAACGGAACTTACAAATACCAACTTTTCAATTTGCTTATCTATACAAACATTTACCACATTGGCCGTACCCTCCTGATTGGCTTTTAACATCCCTGCGCTTTCACTTGGAACAAATGAAACAATGGCTGCACAATGATACACTTGAACCGCCCCCTCCATTGCTTTTTCTAATGAAACGATGTCTAGTAGATCCCCTTGTACCCAATTCACTTTTTCGGCACCTGCAAAAGTTGGAATTTGTTTTCGATACAAAGCAGTCACTTGCTTTTCTTTAGCTACTAAAGAAGTTATTAAATGTGACCCCACTAAACCAGTCGCTCCTGTTACAAAAATCATGTAGGTATTATTTGTCTTTTAATAATTTAGCAATATCCTGCTTTAACTGTTCTACCTCGAGGGTTTTAAGTCCATCATAAATCTTACCTCTTACTTTTCCATTTCTATCAATTAAAGCAAAAAATTGGGTATGAATAAACTGATCTTCAATTTTTTCTACATTGTTTTTAGGATCATCTAATAAATAAGATCCTCTAGCCATTTGATACAAACTGTCTTTTCTGCCTGTTAAAAAAACCCAAATTTTAGTGTTGATACCTAAGGAGTCGGCATATCTCTTTAATACTGGAACAGAGTCTGTGCCTGGATTACAAGTATGTGATACAATTTGAAAATCGGGTTCATTTTTATAAATAGCATAAATAGCCTTCATATTGGTATTGAGCTTAGGACAAATACCCTTACAGGTAGTAAAAAAATATTCTACCACCGTTATTTTATTCAACAGTTCTTTATCTGTAAATGTATTTCCATCTTGATTGGTAAAATGAAAGGGCTGCACATAGCTTAAAATGGGTAACTGTACTTTCCAATTGTCAGTTCCTTTAAATAAAAAATAATAAAAGCCAACCAGCAACAGTGCAAAAAATAATAAATAGAAACCCGTTTTTTTTGACATAAAAGAGAAGTTTATAGTCTTTTAAAGACCCCTCAAAGGTAATATTATTTTTCTGCTGCTATTTGAATTACCTTTACACTATGTTTAAAAAATGGAATTGGGATGCAATTGGTATTGGAGCTTCTTTGGCTTGCGCCATCCATTGCGCTTTATTGCCATTATTTTTTAGCAGCCTGCCCTTATTAGGTATTAATATTTTACACAATGCCCAATTCGAACTGGGCATGATTCTCCTTTCTTTTATGATTGGCGCTTATTCTTTATACCATGGTTACAAAAAACATCATCATTCTTATAGGCCCATGGTATTGTTTACGATTGGCATTCTAATTATGTTAAGTAGAATGCTATTTAGATCCATTGAAATTTGGTTGCTATTCCCTGCCGCCTTTTTAATCATTTTTGCACACATTAATAACCACATGAGCTGTCGTGTTCACAATCATGCACACGAAGACGATTGTGATCATTCCTAATAGGTGTAAAACGAATTGGATAGCTTAGGAAAAGGTAAAACTTACCTCCCCGTCTTTTTCATCCTTGATCTGAATACCCATTTCCATTAATTGATTTCGAATTTTATCACTCGTTGCAAAATCTTTTTTTACTTTGGCTTGGTTACGAATTTCAATTAATAAATGAATAACGCTATTTAATTGTTTACGATTGGCACCCGACTCTACTTTTAATCCAAGTACTTGTTCTATATAAATAAGCAGTTGTGCTTGTACCCATTGCCAGGTGGCTCCTGCTATTGCATCCGCTGCAATATGCTTGTCTTTCAAAGAATTGATCACAGGTACTATTTCAAATAAGTTAGCTACTACTTTTGCCGTATTTAAATCATCTTCCATAAATTCAGGCAACTCGTTGACCCAGGTTTTTAATTGTGCCTCTAATTGCGCATCTTTAGCAATAGTGTCTGCACCAAATGTTTGTGCCTTTAGCCATTCATAGGCATCCATTAATCGGCGCAATGCTTTTTCAGAAGCTTGCAAGGCTTCATTGCTAAAATCAAGTGTACCACGGTATTGACTTTGTAAAATAAAAAATCTTACCGTCATTGGACTATAGGCCTGTGTTAAAATAGGATGACTGCCATCAAATAACTCACTAAGCTTCACTACATTATTATAGCTCTTGCCCATTTTGCGTCCGTTGATGGTAATCATATTATTGTGTACCCAATAACGTGCAGGCATTTCATGATTACAAACCGTGCTTTGTGCGATCTCACACTCATGATGCGGAAATTGCAAATCCATTCCACCGCCATGGATATCAAATTGTTTACCTAAATATTTTGTGGCCATAGCAGAACATTCAATATGCCAGCCCGGAAACCCTTCGCCCCATGGGCTTTGCCAACGCATAATATGTTCTGCAGGTGCTTTTTTCCATAAAGCAAAATCAACTTTATTTTTTTTCTCCTCTTGATTTTCTAATTCACGCGTGGTATCTAATTGATCTTCTAAATTACGACCACTTAAAATTCCATAGGGCTGATTTTTTTTAGCATACACTTCATTGTATTTAACCACATCAAAATAAACAGATCCATTGGCTTCATAAGCATACCCATCTGCTATGATTTTTTTGATCATTTCGATTTGCTCAATAATATGTCCTGTTGCAGTAGGTTCAATACTTGGGGGTAAATTATTAAACTGATCCATGGCCCAATGATACAAATGCGTATATTTTTGAACCAACTCCATGGGCTCTAACTTTTCTAAAATAGCTTTACTGGTAATTTTATCTTCGGCCGCTTTACCTTCTTCTTCAAAGTGTCCCGCATCAGTAATATTTCTTACATACCTTACTTTATAGTTAAGGTGTAATAAATAACGATACAATACATCAAAAGTGATAAAGGGTCTGGCATGTCCCAAATGACTTTCTCCACTCACGGTAGGACCACATACATACATGCCTACATAAGGTGCATTTAAGGGTTCGAAAACTTCTTTTTGTCTAGTAAGTGAATTGTATAACTTGAGTGGCATATTGAGTATTGCCTCAAAGATATTTTATTTTAAATAAACTAGGTTAATTCTTCTTTAAAAGTAAGTCGGCCATAATCATATGGTGGTCACTTAAATTTTCATCCACCGACTCCCAGCCCTTGACTTCCCAGGCCGCGTTGGCTAAGATATAATCTATACGTAGGGTGGGTGAAATGCCTAAATAAGTAGCCCCAATACCAAACCCTTTTTCTAAAAAGGCATCCTGCCAATTCCCCTTGATCAGTTGATAAGTATAAGAACTGGGCACATCGTTAAAGTCGCCAGTTATAATACATGGATAAGGACTTTTTAATACATGGCGCTGCACTATTTCTGCTTGTACTGCACGTTCAATAAATGAATTACGTAGCTTTTTAATCAGACCTAGTTTCGCAGTAAGCGCTTTTGTATTAGCTATATTGGATTCATCCATGGCTTCAAAATCATTGGGCTTAAATCTATAAGAAGCTAAATGAGTAGTAAAAACCTGAATGGTATCATCCCCTTTTAAAATAGTTGCTGAAATCAAACTTTCTTGGTTCAGGAAGCCAATACGTTCAGCAGCAATAATTTTATATTTAGAAAAAATAATACAACCCGCGTAATACTCTTTTTGTTTTGTCTGAAAATCTTTTGAAAAGAAATAGTAAGGTAATTTTTTAGTAAAATAAACCGAGTGGTTGGCTATATCATTGGGATGCTCATTGGTATTGTATTCTTGTAAGCAAACGATATCGGGATTCCATTTTTGGATAGAATAGGAAATTTCTTGGGTACGTAATTTCAAATTGGTATTTTCTTGCATACCATTAAACCCTTTCACATTCCAGCTAATGATTCTTAAAGTATTGTCTTTCTTTTTTTGTGAAAAAGGAATACCAGGATGCCATGCAAATAATACCAAACAAATTTTCCATCCTAGGACCAAAGAGGCCAATGGAAATAAAGAAACCATTGGCTTAGCTATAAGCCAAATAATAAACAATAAAATTTCAATTGCAATTAAATAAGGCGCTATGAGTCCTAAAAAGCCATTGATCCAAATAAAAGAAGTGGGAGTAAAAAAAAGAGGATATAAAAATAATAGACTAACTAAAATATTAAATAAGAATAAGGCCTTCTTCCCAAAATTTCTTATGCTGGATTTTTTTGCCATTAGATGCTTGAATTATTTTTAGGGGCTAAGCTGTTGTTTAACAAATGTAATAGTTGATGCATCCATTTTCCTAAATCGATCCCTTTTTTTAGTAACAATATATATAAAGCCCCTGTTGCTGCTCCAATGAGGCTTGCTAGGATGGTGGCCCATTGTATATGTATAAAGGAAAAGCCTTGCAGCACTATAAAACACAATCCCAATACCCATAAAGGAATGCCCCCACCTATATTTTTTAATAAGCGATATTGAGGCTGCAGCAGTAGGGCTGCTGTAGCAATGGCCATGACGCTACTGCTTGCACCTATCAATGGAGTGCTGCTACCTAAAAAACAATAAACTATACCTGCAACCAATCCTCCATAAAAGTACACTGGAAATAAATGTTTGTTGGCATTTGATTCTTGTAATACTATTCCAAAGGCAGTTAACCAAATCATATTGGTTAACAAAATCCAAAATCCATCATGTGCCCAATTGTAAGTGAAAAGCGTCCAAGGTTGACGAACAAGTATTTGCCAATTTGAAAATAAAATGGTGAGCTGTACTATTTGAGTATAAAACTGATCAATAGGAATACTACTTAAATAATAAACCACTTTCAAAAAACCAATTAATACAAATAGAATTAAATTGATAGACAACACAGCAATAAGGCTATTGTTATCAGCGCCAATCAATGGCTTTTCGGAACGTATTTCTTGCATTTAAAAAAATTAATCAATTAGGCAAATGGATGACGATTTCGCTTATTCCATATGTATACCAAAATAAATCCCACCAAAGCGCCACCCACATGCGCCCATCTAGCTACATTGTCTCCTGCTGAATTTTCAATGGCCTTGTACAATTCAAAAGCAAAATACAAAATACCCAACCATTTAGCTTTAATAGGAAATAGAAAATAAACGTAGATATAGGTATTGGGAAATAAATAAACAAACGCAATTAAGATTCCAAATACCGCACCACTTGCGCCAAGGGTAGCAGTACTTAACATTTTGTTATAATAGGAACTTATTAAATCCATCAATTGTGGCGCTAGGCCTGGTGTATCTATGCTTACTTTATTATCGGTTAAAATTCTTGTTAATGGAATATCATGCGCTTTTGAAAAAGCCAATACTGCATCCGTAAAGCCCGGAGCATTGGACTTGCTTAATCTTAGTAGCTGCTCATAGTCATTGGTGAGCGGTATCAACTGATAAGATAAAATTAATAAATGTATGACTGCGGCGCCAACACCGCATAAAAAATAAAACAATAAAAATCTTTTTGGGCCCCAAACATTTTCTAAAATGGAACCAAACATCCATAAGGCAAACATGTTTCCTAATATATGTCCAAAATCTCCATGCAAAAACATATGCGTAATTATTTGCCAAGGCTTATACAAACTACTTTGCCATGCATGCAATGCAAAATAATCTTCAAAAGAAAAAGCACTGGTGGGTCCAGCAAAAGTATTCTGTGCTAAAAAAACCAACCCATTAATAATCAATAAATTTTTAATGATGGTGGGCAATACTTCGAAACGTGTGGGCCTAAATTGAGTCATTCTTTTTTATTTGCTTATAATAAATCTTTTCTTTTCAATTGAACAACATTTTCAATGTGCAAGGTATGCGGAAACATATCTACTGGCTGAATTTTAGTAACGGTATATTTTTCATTCAATAAAGATAAGTCTCTTGCCTGAGTAGCTGGGTTACAACTAACATAAACAATAATTGGCGCTTCCATCTCCAAAAGCTTATGCACTAATTTTTCATGCATACCCGCTCTTGGCGGATCGGTGATGATCACATCTGGTTTGCCATGCGCTTCGAAAAATTCGGTATCACATATTTTAATAACATCTCCCGCAAAAAAAGCGGTTTCAGTTAATTGATTCATGCGCGCATTTTCTTTAGCATCTTCAATGGCTTCTTCTACCACTTCTACCCCAATAATTTTTTTGGCGTTTTTACTACAAAATATTCCAATGCTTCCTGTGCCGCAGTATAAATCATACACAATTTCCTTACCTGTAAGTTCGGCAAAGTCTCTAGTTACTTGATATAGTTTTTCGGCTTGCTTTGAATTGGTTTGAAAAAATGATTTAGGACTTATCTTAAATTGGAAGTCTTCTAAATACTCTGTGATATAGCCGCTGCCTGAATAAATTTGAGGCAGGAGGTCCTGCATACTATCATTGCGTTTGGCATTAATAGTATATAATAAGGTAGTGATTTGTGGGAAGCGTTCTAATAAAATATTAAATAATGCTTCACGTTTTTCTTTGTCCTCATAGCCCAATATTAAATTCACCATCCACTCTCCCTTGGTGGTGTTGCGAATAAACATATTACGCACCCAACCTCTATGCTCTTTAATATTGTAAAAAGGCATTTCATTGGCTATCGCAAAATCCACCACTGCTTTTCTTAAATCGTTGGTAGGTTCTTTTTGTAAATAACATTTATCTACTTCAACCACTTTTTCAAAAAAACCTCTTGCATGAAAGCCTGCCACACCTGGTGCTTTAGCAGGTAGGATGGCAGCTGGATTTTCTTCGGCAGCCACTTTCATGGCTTTAAATTCTCCAAAAGGAATAAATTTTTCAGTGGCAAAAGTATATTCTACTTTATTGCGATACCCTTGTGTCTCCACTGCGCCCATAATAGGTGGAATGCTTGGCAGCGGCACTTTTGCAATTCTGGTTAAATTATCAACCACTTGTTTATGTTTATACACTAGCTGTTGTTCATAGGGAAGCATTTGCCATTGACAACCTCCACAAACTCCAAATTGACTGCAAAAAGGAGTTACTCTTATATCAGAATAGCTATGAAAATGTTTTACAAAACCTTCACCCCAATCGGCTTTGTTTTTTTGCAATTGAATGTCAACCACATCACCAGGAACAGCTCCTTCTACAAAAATCACTTTCCCATTGACGCGCGCGAGGGCCTTTCCTTCTGCAGCATAATCTTCAATTAATACTTTTTCTAATAAAGGGGCTGGTTTAGATTTTCTCACTCCAACAAAGGTACTATGCTAAGGGTAAAATTCTATTAAAAGGGACCACTAATTGTACACTAGATTGTTATTTATATTGTTATTTTTACCTAGAGATTAAAAAGTAGAAAGAAACTTGACTTTTATGAGAAATTTTTTATGGATGCTGTTTTTTACGCCCTTGCTGGGCATGGCACAAGCCAAAAATACAACCAATACACCTAGTACTATAAGAATGGGCCACAGCATCCATATTACGATGAAGCCCTATCAAAACACAAAAATTTTTATAGGTACCAATTATGGTAAAAACAAAACATTAGCCGACTCTTGTTTATTAAATGAAAAGGGAGAGGGTGTATTTGAATCGAAACAAAAATTAACACCAGGTATCTATTTTATTGTTTCTCCAAAATATTCCATCTTATTTGATTTTTTAATTGACGAGGAACAGCATTTTAAAATAATGGCAGATACCACTGCTCTAGATAAAGTAATCATCACTGGCTCACCAGACAATACTTTATTTCAAGATTATTCCAAAAATATCAATGCCCTTTTTGTACAATTAAATAATTTACAAAATCAATTTAAAGCAGCTAAAAATGCAGCTGATTCCGCTATTTTTAAAGCCGCTTATTTGGGAAAAGACAAGGAAATAAAAGACATGAGAAATGGATTTATAGCTGCGCACCCAAAATCAATGATGTGCTTTTTATTAAATGTAATGCAAAGGCCAGAAGCACCACCAGTGCCTGTTATAAAAGGAAAAGCAGATTCGCTCTATCCCTATTACTATGTTAAAAATCATTTTTGGGACCAAGTTGTTTTTAATGACAACCGATTAATTCGTACGCCTTTTTTTGAAGACAAGCTAGACGAATATTTTAAAAATTACGTTTCGCGTGAACCCGATTCTATCATTGAAGAAGTTCAATATATATTAACGGTGGCAAAAACTGGGAAAGAGATTTATCCTTTTTTACTTTTTAAGTTTACCAATAAATATATTTCACCAGAATTTATGGGTCAGGAAAAAGTTTTTCTGCACCTATATCAAAACTTTTTTGCCAAAGGAGATACCATTCTTTTAAATGAGGCTTCCAAAAAATCTATTACTGAAAGAGCCTATAGTATGATGGCCAATCAATTGGGCTTAGCCGCGCCTAGCTTGATACTTACCACCCTTGAAAAGAAAAGGGTTTCTTTATACGAAATAAAATCTCCCTATACTTTTATTGCCTTTTGGGATCCTACCTGCAGTCATTGCAAAGTAGAAATTCCAAGATTGGATTCTTTTTACAAAGCAAGTTGGAAAAACTTTCAAGTAAAAGTACTTTCGGTAAATATTAATTTTAAAGAATTGGCTGCTTGGAAAACTTTTATCAATGAAAAGCAATTAGAAGACTGGATTCACGTGTATCAACCTGAGGAAGATTTAAATAAAGAAATTAAAGCAGGCTTGCCCACCACCATTCGACAATTGTACGATGTATACAAAACACCCACTTTTTATTTATTAGACAGCAATAAAAAAATCATTGCAAAAAATTTAAGCCTCGAGCAGTTCAATGATTTTTTGACCAACGCAAATAAAAAGAAATAAAAAAAGTAAATCGAGCAGTAAGGGTTGGTATTAAAATACAGCTGCTACTACATTTTTTACTACCTGAGGTTTTCCTAAAGTATAATAATGTAAAACTGGTACACCAGCCGCTTTCAACTCTTTACTTTGTTGTATTAACCATTCCGTTCCTACTTGTTCGCAGGCTTCATCAGAATTGGCTGCCAGCATGGCTGATGATAAATCTGCAGGAATGTCTACATAAAATATATTAGGTAAAATAGTTAATTGCTTTTTATTGGTAATGGGTTTTAAACCTGGGATAATAGGAACAGTAATACCTATACTTCTACAAGCATCTACGTACTCAAAATATTTTTTATTGTCAAAAAACATTTGTGTCATAATGTATTCAGCCCCTGCATCCACTTTATCCTTAGCTCTTTGTAAATCAAATTCCATACTAGGCGCTTCAAAATGTTTTTCAGGATAACCTGATACGCCCATACAGAAATTAGTTCTGCTTCCATTGATAATGTCTTTATCTAAGTATTCTCCATTATTCAATCCCACTACTTGTTGCAATAGTTCAATGGCTTGTTTGTTACCATTTGGTTCTGGAATAAAAGTTTTTTGATTTTTTTCTGCATCGCCTCTTAAAACCAACAAATTATCAATGCCTAAAAATTGTAAATCTATTAAAGCATCTTCTGTTTCTCTTTTTGAAAAACCACCACAAATAATATGAGGTACCGCATCTACATTATAATGATTCATGATGGCCGCACAAATACCCACTGTTCCAGGACGCTTGCGTACATCTATTTTTTCCTCCGTGCCATCTTCTTTTTTTCTTAAGATGGTTTCGCTACGGTGATACGTCACATTGATCCAAGAGGGCTTAAATTCCATTAAGGGATCTAAGTGCTCATAGATATAAGAAATAGTTTTTCCTTTCAATGGGGGCAATACTTCAAATGATACCAATGTATCTTTGGCATTCGCCAAATGTTCAATAACCTTCATATGCACTTTGCTTTAATAGGGTCTGGGTTGTTTCTAAATAGAAACCTAACGCATTACCCTAATGCGCAAAAATATATAATATTATTAAGCTATAGGACGAAAAGGCTTATTTACCCTTATTTTTGTATAAAATAGATAGATTGATACTTGCCATACATACCGATAACTTAATTAAACAGTACAAGGGCCGCAAAGTAGTGGATCAAGTAAGCATTTCTGTGAAGCAAGGTGAGATTGTAGGATTACTTGGACCCAATGGCGCTGGAAAAACCACCACCTTCTATATGGTAGTTGGATTGATTGCGCCAGATGAAGGACGCGTATTTTTAAATGACGAAGACATCACGAAGCTTCCTATGTATAAGCGCGCTCAAATGGGCTTAGGCTATTTACCACAAGAAGCAAGTGTGTTTAGAAAGTTATCTGTTGAAGACAATATTATGGCTATTTTAGAAATGACCAAATTAACTAAAGCAGAGAGAGACTATAAATTAGATTCTTTATTAGATGAATTTAATTTGCATCAAGTGCGTAAAAATAATGGTGATAGTTTGAGTGGTGGAGAAAGACGTCGTACAGAAATTGCTCGTGCATTAGCAGTAGATCCAAAATTTATATTATTAGATGAACCCTTTGCTGGTGTGGATCCTATAGCAGTTGAAGATATTCAGTCGGTAGTGTCTCGTTTGAAATTAAAAGACATTGGTATTTTAATTACCGATCACAATGTAAATGAAACCCTTTCCATTTGTGACAGAGCTTATTTATTAATTGAAGGTAAAATATTCAAACATGGTACAGCCGAAGAGCTGGCCGAAGACGAGCAGGTACGTAGGTTATACTTAGGCACTAATTTTGAATTAAAGCGTAAGGATTGGATTATTGAGATGGGTCAAAAAGCAAAGTAAGACCCCCTAAATTCTGCATTTATTACTTAATTTATACAAGCGTAATGCTTATATTGTGAGGAGGATATGAAAATCTTTAGCCCCGCACTCTCCAGATTAGCCCGATTGCGTTATTGGCGCATTGAAAATTGGGTAAACGACCCTATAGCGGCTCAGCGTGAAGTATTGCAAGATTTAATCACCCATGGCCAATACACCCAATTTGGGTTAAAATACCAATTTGCTGAAATATTTAATATTCGCACTTTTAAAGCCACTGTTCCCATTCATGAATATGAGGACCTAAAACCTTTTATTGAACTTATAATGGAAGGCGAGGAGGCGGTATTATGGAATACGCCTGTTCAATGGTTTGCTAAAAGCAGTGGCACCACCAATGATAAAAGTAAATTTATCCCACTTACAAAAGAAAGTATTGAGGACAATCATTTTCAAGGTTCAAAAGATGTATTAACCAGCTACTACCATGTGCTACCTGATAGTGATTTATTAACCGGTAAAGGATTGGTGATTGGAGGCAGTCATCAAGTGCATCCAATAAAAGAAGATATTCAATATGGAGATTTGAGTGCGGTATTATTACAAAATTCTCCTTTCTGGTCGGGCTTTATCAGAACACCAGAACTTTCTATTGCTTTAATGGATGAATGGGAAAATAAAATTGAAAGCTTAGCACAAAACACCATTAATGAAGATGTTACTTCCATTGCAGGCGTACCCACTTGGACCTTGGTTTTATTAAAAAGAATTTTAGAGTTGACAGGAAAGAAAAATATAAAAGAAGTTTGGCCCAACTTTGAATTATATATTCACGGTGGTGTTTCTTTCACACCCTATAAAGAACAATTTAATAAAGTTATAGGTCCACATTGCAATTACATGGAGATATACAATGCAAGTGAAGGTTTTTTTGCAGCACAAGACAGAATTGAAGAAGAGGGCATGTTGTTGTATTTAGAACATGGCATATTTTATGAATTTATGCCAATTGAAGAATATGGAAAAAAACAACCTATTACCTATGGTTTAAATAAAGTAGAACTTGGAAAAAATTATGCCATCGTCATCAGCACCAATGGGGGTTTGTGGCGCTACTTAGTGGGAGACACTATACAGTTTGTAAGTTTGTTTCCATTTCGTATTAAAGTAAGCGGTCGGTTAAAACAATTCATCAATGCATTTGGAGAAGAACTCATTGCAGACAATAGTGATAAAGCAATAAGTGAAACTTGTAATAGCTTAGGCTTATCTATTAAAGATTATACGGCAGCCCCCATTTATATGTCAGATGAAGGCAAGGGGGCACATGAGTGGATGATTGAATTTGATGAAGACCCTATCAATATGGATGAATTTTCAATTATACTTGATCGTAATTTACAAGCCATCAATAGTGACTACGAAGCAAAAAGACATAAAAATATTGCACTTGGATTGCCTCATGTGACGGCGGTGAGCAAAGGATGTTTTCATGAATGGCTAAAACAAAAAGGGAAATTAGGCGGACAGCATAAAGTACCACGTTTGTCCAATGAACGAGTATATGTAGAAGAAATAAAAAAGATTCACCAAAGATTAAAATAAACAAACCCGTTATCTTTGTATAAATAAAACCTTATGAAACTACTTACCGGAAAAGTATCTATTGTAACTGGTGCAGCGCGTGGCATTGGTGCAGCCATTGCCTTAAAATTAGCAGAACAAGGAAGTCATATTGCTTTTACTTATGTTAGTGATAGTAGTGCAGATAAAGCCAATTTATTAGTAAGTGAAATAGAGAAATTAGGCGTAAAAGCAAAAGCATACCAAGCCAATGCGGCTGATTTTGCTGCTTGTGAAAGTTTTGTAAATGACGTGGTTACTACATTTGGAACAGTTGATATTTGTGTAAACAACGCGGGTATATCAAAAGATAATTTATTATTACGCATGACCCCAGAACAATGGGATGATGTCATGAATACAAATTTAAAAAGTGTGTACAATATGACCAAACAAGTAATACGACCTATGATGAAAGCGAAGAGTGGAAGTATTATTAATATGAGTTCTATTATTGGCATTCGTGGTAATGCAGGACAAAGTAGTTATGCAGCAAGTAAAGCAGGTATCATTGGATTTACAAAGTCTATTGCTTTAGAAATTGGAAGTCGTAATATAAGATGTAATGCCATTGCACCTGGTTTTGTAGAAACAGACATGACACATTATTTAAATGAAGGAGAGGCAGGTAAAGCATTTTTAGATAAAATTCCTTTAGGCCGTTTTGGAAAAGCAGAAGAGATTGCGAATACCACTTTGTTTTTAGCAAGCGATTTAAGTAGTTATATCACAGGTCAAGTGATTAGCGCTTGTGGTGGATTGAACATTTAAATAAATTATATCAATAGACCTTACAAAAAAGGAGTCCCGATAAATTGGGACTCCTTTTTTTATACTAGTTAATTTTACTAATTAAATTCTTGCGTCAATTTCTTTTTTCAAATCGGCATAAATACTTTCTACCGTGCCTTCTCCAGTAACTGCAACTACTTTATTAAACTTTGCATAGTAAGTAGCGACAGCAGTAGTTTTATCATGATACTCTTGAATTCTAGCGCGTATGATTGTTTCGTTGGTATCATCGCTTCTTCCCGATGTTAAGCCACGACCTAGTAATCTTTTCACTAATTCTTCTTCACTTACTTCCAAAGCCAACACTACGTTAATTTCACTGTTTTTTTCTTTCAATAAATTATCTAAAGCAACACATTGTGCAGTAGTTCGCGGAAAGCCATCAAATAAAAATCCTTTCGCAGCAGGGTGCGCATCTATAAAATTGCCCACCATGCCAATAACTACTTCATCAGGTACTAATTGTCCCGCATCCATCAGTCGCTTTGCCTCCATTCCTAAACTAGTTTGATTGGCAATTTCTGATCTTAATAAATTGCCTGTACTAAGGTGTTGTAGTCCAAAAGATTCAATGATGTGTTCACTTTGAGTTCCCTTGCCACTGCCCGGAGGGCCAAATAAGATTAAATTAAACATGCTGTAGAGTTGAGTTCAAAGATACAGAACTGACTTAAATTTTAATTGATTTTAACAAGCAATCTCCCTCCAAATGTGAAAATTTAGATAATACTTTTATTTTAGAAAAATCTAAACAAAAAAGATGAATAGTTGTTAGTATTTTTATCATCGAAATAAGGTCTATGTATAAAATTATCTGTTGTTTACTATTATTAAGCACGGGGGCTTGCTCTCAAGGGCCTAATAAAACCAACTCAAAAAAAGCAGCTATGTCAACCAACCAAAACAAGTACTATTCTACTACCAGTAATGAGAAATTAGTATTACCCGATAGTGTTTGGAAACAAGTATTGTCTCCAGAAGTATATCAGATAGCAAGAGAAAAGGGAACTGAGCGTCCATTTACTAGTGCATTTGAAAACAGCAAAGAAGTAGGTACTTTTCATTGTGCTGCCTGCGGTAACCCCTTATTTAAAAGCACTGCAAAATTTGAAAGTGGCTGTGGCTGGCCTAGTTTTTTTGAACCCATTACAAAGAGCTCGATTCTATATATACCAGATAACACACATGGTATGCAGCGTACCGAGGTTGAATGCGGTAAATGTAAAGCACATCTTGGTCATGTATTTGAAGATGGTCCTCCACCCACAGGATTGCGTTACTGCATTAATGGAGTGGTCTTGAGTTTAGAAAAATAAGTAAAACTTAAATAAGCAAACTTATTTAAGCAGCAGCGGTAGCCAAAGTCGCTTTATGTTTTTTCGTAAAATAATACATCGCATAGAGCGTAATAAATATGCCTACAAAAGAAAGTATCATTACGCTCTGTGAAAAAAACTGCGTCCATTTTATTTTTAAGCTCATTCCTTCTTTGGCAAGCATCACACTCACACTTCCTACATAACCTATAGAATCGGCTACATAAATAAAGAAGCCTGCATTGCCTTTCATAGAGAAGGCAGCAATGAGTCGATCAAAGAAAATAGAATTAAAAGGAATGTAAACCAAGTACAATCCAAGCCCTACCCAGATCATCCACCAAAAAGAATCTAATAGTTGATGTGAAAAATAATAAGTAGAAACACCTGCAATTATAAAACCCAGTAAAATAAATACATGCGCTACCATTAACGCTTTGAAACTATTTTTAATGAGCACCACTGCTCCCATAATAATTAAAATAAAAATAGTAATGGGAAT
>CAINFN010000266.1 GCA_903848125.1 uncultured Bacteroidota bacterium | reverse complement strand
TGAATTGTGAATTTAATTTACAAGTTTTAGATTAAATTTGCACTTAGATTATTTAATGAAATCGTTATTAAATAAGCTTAGAAAAAGTACTATTTAAACAATCTTGATTAAGTAGTATTTAATAAAACAACATCTGTAATAAATCAAAAAATAAAAAAAAGTATGAAAAAGGTAATTGTCCTGATGATTGGATTAATGACTTTAAGTTTATCGTCATTTTCTCAAATTAAGGGTAAGGTCATAGACCAAACAACAAGAGAGATTTTAGCTAATGCTACTATTACAAGTTCAAAAGGTGAAAGCGTTTCTTCTGGATTAGATGGAACATTCACTTTGACAAAAACAAACAAAGGAGATAATATTACTATTTCTTATGTTGGTTTTAATAACTTAAAAGTAGAAGCTAAAGACGGCATGGTTGTAGAATTACAATCTACTTCAATTGGTTTAAAAGAAGTAGCGGTTTTTGCTAACTTAGGTGTTGACAGAAAAACACCTGTTCCTATTTCAACTGTAAATGCAAAATTCGCACAAGAAAACTTAGGTACTCAAGAATTACCAGAATTATTAAGAATTACTCCTTCTGCGTTTGTTACAAAAGCAGGTGGTGGATATGGAGATTCTAGAATAAACATCAGAGGTTTTGATAATAAAAACATCGCTGTATTAATCAATGGTGTTCCAGTAAATGATATGGAAGGTGGCACAGTTTATTTTTCAAACTGGGCTGGTATTGGTGATGCATTAAAACAAATTCAAGTACAAAGAGGTATGGGTGCTTCTAAATTAGCCATCCAATCTGTGGGAGGTACAATGAATATTATTACAAAAACAACGGATGCAGAAAAAGGTGGTTCTATTCAACAATCTTTAACTGATTTCGGTCAATCTCATACTGTATTGTCATTGTCTACAGGTAATACGGATAAAGGTGCGTTTTCTTTTGTAGGATCTACTACACAAGGAAATGGTTATGTAAACAATACTTATACTAAGGCATATTCTTATTTCTTGTCTTATTCTAGAAATTTAGGAAGTCACAAAATTCAATTTACTGCATTAGGCGCACCTCAAGAGCACGGACAAAGAAGTACTCGTTTAACTCCTGAAGAATATGATAAATACGGTTTAAAATACAACAAAGACGTTTATACTTTTTCTGATGGTTCTCAAAAAAATATCAACATCAACTATTTCCACAAACCAATTTTTAGTTTGAATGATTATTGGACATTGAGCAAGAATACTACCTTGACTACATCGGTATATACTTCATTCGGTCATGGTGGTGGTAGTGGTACTATTGGTACAGCTCCTACAGCTAGAGATGCAAATGGTTTATTATTGATGGATGCGACTTATGCTAATAACCCCTATTCAGCAACTGGTTCAACTTTTGCTATTAGAAACTCTATTAACAACCACGTTTGGACAGGTGCTTTATCAACTTTAAATACACAATTAACGCCAACTTTAAACTTAACCTTTGGTTTGGATGGTAGAACTTATGTTGGAACTCACTTCCGTGAAATGAGAGATTTAATCGGTGGTTATTTCTACAAAGATCCATTCAATGTTCTTGCAAAAGTAGATCCTAAAGTAAGTTCATACGTTGATGTTACAGCAGTAACTCCTGTTAATAATCGAGTTGCTTATGATTATGATGGTTTAGTGAACTACTTAGGAACATTTGGTCAAATAGAATACAATAAAGATAATGTATCCTTATTCTTACAAGGTGCTTTATCTGAAACCTACTACGGTAGAACTGATAGATATAACAACTCTCATACTGAATACAGTGCTGCTAAAGTAAATTTAACTGGTTACAATATTAAAACTGGTGCCAACTATAATATTGATGAATACAACAATATTTTTGCTAGCATTGGTGCTTACAGCAGAGCTCCTTACTTAAGCTTTATATACAATGGTACTACTACCACTACTAATCCTCTTTCAGGAAATGCTGTAAATGCGAATATCAAAAATGAAGAAGCAAAGTCAGGTGAGATTGGATATGGCTTCCGTTCAAATGCATTTACGTTTAAATTAAATGCATACTATACCGAATTTAAAAACCGTTCTTTAACTTCTCCATTATTAAACAATGCGGATGGTACACAATACAGAGCATTGATTACAGGACAAGGTGCGGTGCATAAAGGAATAGAAGCTGAAGCGAAAGTTAAAGTAACTAAGAAATTAGAAATTGGCGCATTTGCTTCAGGTGGTGATTGGAAATGGAAAGGTAATGCTGCAGCAGTTTTACATGATGATGTAAAAAATACAGATACAAAAGTGAATGTATATTCTGATGGTTTATTTGTAGGTGACCAACCACAAATTAGCACTGGATTGATAGTTAGATATCAAGTAACTAAAAACTTTGATTTAGGTGGTGACTTTACTTATAATGATAAGTATTATGCTTACTATGATCCATCTGCAAGAACAAATCCTGCAATTACTGCACAACCTTACAGAATTCCTGCTTATGGTGTTGGCAATGCAAGAATTGGATATAAATTAAAAATTGGAGGACTTGATTCATACGCTTCTGCACACGTTTATAACTTATTTGACAGAAACTACTGGATTGAAGCAAATGATGCTGGCGGTGCTGCTGCTGGTACATTGGGTTCTGGCTTCAAAGGCTGGGGCAGATCTTCTGACATTAGTTTGAAAATTAACTTCTAATCAGATTAGTTAATTAAAAAATACTCAATAAAAAACCCTCACAGCAATGTGAGGGTTTTTTTATGTCAACGCTTAATTAAGGATTTAAGCTTTTCTTTTTCTTTTTGATTTTACCTCTTCAATGATCTTCTTAACACGCATGTTTTTAAATCTAACTACATCACCGTGGCCTAAGAACCCTAAGTGTCCGGTTGTTCTTGTTAATCCAGGATGTTGTTGATGGTCCATGGTTCCATTAGCAGAAGCTGTTGCATAATCTCCATCCACAATGACCGTTCCATTTAAAGTCACTTTTATTTTTGTTCCATTCACCATGATTTCTTCCTGATTCCACTCCCCAGTTGGTTTTAAAAAGCCTCTTTTAGCTGGGATAACACCGTAAACAGATCCATGGTATTGATAAGGTTGTAATGTTGCATACATTGGATGTTCGCTATCTAATACTTGAATTTCCATACCTAAATAAGCAGCATCCCCCTCCAATGGAGCATGAACACCAATGCCATTGTTGGCACCCGGTGTCAATTGAAATTCAAAACGATATATAAAATTATCAAACTCCTCCATGGTATATAAATTACCCACACTTCCATCTTCTGGATTTACCATCACGGCTCCATCTTGAATTAAATAACCTTTAGTATTTCCAGTCCATTGGTCAAGATTGCTACCATCAAACAAAGAAACAAATCCTTGTTTTTGTTCCTCATCTGTTATTGTTTTGGTTGTTGCTGTAGGCAGTTCTTTGATATAAATATTTCTGTAAGCTACATAAGTGCCATGTGCTTGCAATTCGATTTGTTCTTTTGCAAAAATGGGTAAGCTATGGTCCCAGTAGTTTTCTAATGTGATATTATCGGTTACTAAAATTCCATTTAAATAAACTGTTACTTTTTCACCTTGCATGATAATATGAAAGGTATTCCACTCACCCACTTTATTGTCCGCTACTACCAATGGTTTGCTTACATTTTTTTGATTATTGTATAATCCACCCGAACCTACTTGTGCACCAGCATCTCTTCGGCTAGTATCCCATATTTGAACTTGTGGGGTACCGCGCAAGTAAATACCGGCATCTCCTTTTTCAGTTATCTTCCAATCTACATACATTTCAAAGTCGCCATACTTTTTTTCAGTGGCTAAATTATCACCATGACCAGTAAATACAAGTAAACCATCTTTTGCTATCCAATCTCCTTTTGTTTTTTCATTGGCTATTTTTTCTGCTGCTACTAATGCAGAATCGTTCATTTTGGATCGAACAATTGGATTGGCCACCAAAGCTTTCCAATTAGAAAGGTCTTTTCCATTAAATAAACTTATAAATCCGTAATCATAGGGCAATGTTTTTAAATGAGCTTTTAATTTTAAAACCAATACAGCACTGTCTTCTCCATGTATTAGGTTCACGGCCTTCTCTAATGCAGTTCTAACCTCAGCCCCTTTAATTTGTTTATCTGCTAAAGCCAATCTAGTTACAATGAGTGCGGCCTCTTTATTTAAATTTTCATCATCTAATGATTTACTTACAAACATAAAGCTACCAAAGCCTGGAATTTTTGAAGCACTTACTAAAATTCTTTTCTTTTCAATATAATTAGTTGCTTTTTCCATTTCATCTTGTAATAAAAGCAATTGTTGTGCATGGGTAATGGTCTTTTTATTTTCATTAACTGCTGTTTTAATTTCAGGTAAAACAAAATGCACATTGTCTAATGCAGCTTGAATATTTTTTTTATTTTCTCCGCTTGCATTTTTTAGTGCATTATTTAATGAAGCAATGGCATTTTCTGTATGTATACTAGCCAATGCTCTAGCCGCGTTGCCATTAAAAGTTTCGTCTTTTAATAAATTGGTTAATAATTTTACAGCGGCATCATCCCCTAAAAGAGAAAGTTCTTTAATAATTAATTCTTTACTATAGAAAGTGGTTGCTTCCGAATAAAGACCAGCTAAAATAGTGGCTGTTTGCTTTTTTAATACTGGATGTAAAGCGGCTTCATGAACAAATGCATTCATTGCATAGCTAGACTTTAATTTTAAAGAATCATCATTTAACAATTTTACCAATTGCTTCCATTCTTTTTTTTGCCATGACTGCATAGCAATTATTGAAGCAGTTGCTTCTGATTTATGTTGGTATGGAAAGGCGTCAATAGTGGCAGTGATTGATTCTTGTTGAGCGTTCGCTATTGTTACACTCATTGAGAAGAACAATATATAAGAGAATAAATTTTTCATGGTACTGTTTTGTTTCATTTTTAAATATTCCAAGGAGAACGCATAGGTGGATTAATAAGCATATTGGCTTCTTGATCATTGATAAATTCTAGCGTAGCTGGATTAAAATTTAATGTTCTTCCTAATTGTAAAGCAATTTTTCCCATATTGATAAGGGTACAAGATCGAAAGCCATTTGATTCGTTGAGTGCAAAAGGGGTTCTAAACTTAACGCTGTCTAAAAAATTAGTTACTTGAGGTTTTGGATCTGGCATCATGGCTAATTTCTCTTTTAAATTAGGGATGTCTGATTTAAAACCAGCGAATAATTTTCCTTTAGGTCCTGTTATATAAGCTGCATTAGGTTCCGTGTCTTCTCCATCTAAAATTATTTTACAGCCGTCTGCATAAGTGAAAGTTATTTTTCTAAAAGTACCACAGGCATCAGGATGTTGTTGCTCTGCATCTACTTCAACCAGCACAGGACTGGTGTCATCTTTCCCCAAAAAATATTGTATTGGATCTAAATAGTGTTGACCCATATCGCCTAATCCACCACCATCATAATCCCAATAACCTCTAAATGTGGTATGAACTCTGTGTGCATTATAAGGTTTGTAAGGAGCAGGTCCTAACCATCGATCATAATTTAATTCCGCTGGAATAGGCTGTTCTTCTAATTTTGTTTTACCTACCCAATAAAACTTCCAATCAAAACCAGTGGTTTTACTTACTGTAACGGTTAATGGCCATCCTAATAAACCAGATTCCACTAATTTTTTTATAGGTTTAACTGTGGTATTCATTCCGTAAAAATTATCTTCAAAACGAAACCAGGTATTGAGTCGAAACATTCGCTTGTATTGTTGTACTGCTTCTACTACTCTTTTTCCTTCTCCAATGGTTCTTGTCATTGGTTTTTCGCACCATATATCTTTACCCGCTTTAGCTGCATCTATTGAAATAATACCATGCCAATGTGGGGGAGTGGCAATATGTACGATGTCTACTTCTGGTAAGGCTATTAAATCGTGATGGTTATCAAAAGTTTTAACATTTCCACCAATTTGTGATGCTGCACTTTCTAAATGTTTTTTATCTACATCGCAAATAGCCACGACTCTAGTACCAGCATAAGGAATATGGCCTCTGCCCATTCCACCTATACCAACAATACCTTTTGTAAGTTGATCACTAGGCGCTAAAAAACCGCGTCCTAAAACACTTCTTGGCACAATAGAAAATCCTGCAGCAATGGCTGCTGTATTTTTTAAAAATCGACGCCTGCTATTTTTATCTTTCATCATTTTATTTTTAAAATTTAATTAACTCAAACTTTTTATTTTTACATTTTTAAAATAAATCGGTGCGCCAGCGTGCTTGCCTTGTAATCCAACATGACCATGCAGTGGAAGTGTAGACATAGGGTTGCTTAACCAAGAAGGAATTTTAGTTCCATCAGGATTTGTTTTTGAAGAAGTATAGTCATCCATATTACACTCATTCACTTTAGTACCATTTAAAACAATAGTGATCATTTTCCCTTTACAAGTAATAGTATAATGATTCCACTCACCTGCAGGTTTTAATGATTTATTGGTAGCCGCCTTGTGTCCAAATATGGCAGCGCATTGCCAAGTAGGATCTGCCTTGCTCCATTCTTTTGAATAATCATCTGCAATTTGAATTTCAACTGAATGCGGTATCCATTCTACAATTTCGGTGGCATGTACGATTACACCACTATTGGTACCATCGGCAGTTTGAAAGTCTAAATCCAAAATAAAATCATCATATTCATCCTTGCTCCAGATACACTCATCTTTATAGGCTGTTAATACGCCAGTAGAATCTTTCCATATGGCTGGATTATAAATTGCATTTGATAAATTAGTACCAAATAAATTTTCAAATCCTTTTTTGTTATTAGCTTTTTTTTGAGCCACTAATTGCATTGAAAATGCAATAAATAAAAATAAGAAATACCACTTCGCTTGTTTCATAAATTTGTTTGTAATGTTTTAGTTAGTGGTTGAATTTGACAACCTAACCAGTTAAATGTGATGAATAAATTTGCTTCTCTAAATTTATTAATTTTTGCGTAAATTTGGTATAATTAGTTTATTTAAAATCATTGTCATGAATCAGACCCATTTACACCTAGAAGAGCATATGCAAAGCAGTGATTTATTAACGGATATCGTCATAGGAATGAGTGATGGCCTTACTGTTCCTTTTGCATTGGCTGCGGGTTTAAGTGGTGCAGTTCAGGGAAATGTGAACTTAATTTGGATTGCGGGTATTGCCGAAATTGCTGCAGGCTCTATCGCTATGGGATTAGGGGGTTTTTTAGCTGGTAAAACAGAGCAGGACCACTATGCAAGTGAATTAAAAAAGGAATTTTGGGAATTGGAACATAAAAGAGACGTAGAAATTGAAGAAGTTAGAAAAGTTTTTCTAGAATGGGGGTTAAGTGCAAGCACAGCCGAAGAAGCGACTCAAGAAATTATAAAAGATGACAAACGTTGGGTAGATTTTATGATGAAACATGAACTTGGTTTAACTGAACCAGATCCTAAAAGAGCAAGAAAAAGTGCGTTTAATATTGGCTTTAGTTATATTCTTGGTGGCTTAATTCCTTTATCACCTTATTTTTTTGTTGACAATGCGATTGAAGGGCTAAAGCTATCTGCCATCATTACCCTAATTTGCTTATTTATTTTCGGATTCTTTAAAAGTAAAATGACAGGCGTAAATCCTTTGTGGGGAGGCGTAAAAGTAATGATGACTGGAGCGCTTGCAGCTACTGCGGCCTTTGGCATCGCCAAACTTATTCAAGGATAAGCCCACCAGTTAGAAGCAATTTTAATTTTTATTTCGAATGGCCATTCCTTTTTTAGTGCCATTGTGTTTACCCTCATTGATGGTTAGTGAGCCATTGACCCAGCAATATTTAAAGCCTACTGAATATTGATGAGGTGCTTCATACAGCGATTTATCAGCTACTTCATTTTCATCAAAGATGACTATATCTGCATAATAGCCTTCCTTAACAAGGCCTCTATTTTTAATGTTAAATTTTTCTGCAGGCAAAGAGGTCATTCTTCTAATCGCTTCTTCTAACGGCATCACTTTCTCCTCTCTAACATATTTTCCTAATACTCTTGCATTGGTTCCATACGCTCTTGGGTGAGGCCTTCCTTCATTCATATTAGCAATGCCAGCATCACTGGCAATCATATTAAATGGATATTTCATAATTGTAATGACATCAGCTTCGCTCATACCATGGTAAACCATTTGAGCGCCTCCTTGTTCCATCATTTGAACAATCGTTTTAGCTTCGTTTATAGCGGAATGCTTATTACCTCTTAAAGTATTTATTTCTTCAATACTCTTTCCATTGTATAAGGTATCTGCATTGTAATTAGCAACCATTGCATAACTGAAATGTTTTAATCCTCTTTTTTTAATGATTCCTAATGCATGTTCAATCACTTTTTTTCTAATCTCAGGATTTTTCAATCTTCTTTTAATAGAGTCTTGTCCATCTGCTAATACCCATTCTGGTAATAAAACACTTAACTGCGTACTACTTGCTGTATAAGGATATTGATCTATAGTAACATCTATTCCTTGATTACGCGCATCCATTACCAAGGCTAATGTTTCATTACTCCTTCCCCAATTTTGTTGTGCATTTACCTTAAAATGGGAAATTTCTACTGGCAGCTTTGCCGCATCTCCAATATGTATTGCTTCTTTAATAGCTTCGGCTACATTGTCTTCTTCATTTCGAATGTGTGAAGAATAAATACCACCATTATTGGCTACCACTTTAGCCAATCGTATAATTTCTTCAGTGGGTGTATAGGCGCCTGGTATATAGATTAAGCCTGTAGACATTCCAACAGCCCCTTCGTTCATTGCAGTTTGAGTAATTTTTTCCATGGCCAATAATTCTTCTTCAGTTGCATTTCGATTGGCGGTACCCATGACTTCTTTTCTAATATTATTTTGTCCAATCAAAGAAGCAATATTAATAGATACGCCAATGGAATCTAAATGATCAAAATATTTTTTTAATTGTACAAATGAACTTCCACAGTTGCCTGTTACCACTGTGGTTACTCCATCGTAAATAAAATTTGTTGCCAATGGATTGCTAATTTCATCTCCTTCTACGTGTGCATGAACATCAATAAAACCAGGCGCTATCACCCATCCTTTTGCATCTATTTCTTTAATGCCTTTCCAATTTTTTAAATTTCCAACAGCAACAATTTTATTTGCTTTAATGGCGACATCTTTATATTGCCAATTATTTCCAGAACCATCTATTAACTTGCCATTTCTTATTAGATAATCGGCTTCTTGAGCATAATTAATGGTTGAATAAAGGATACACGCTCCAATTAGAATTTGTTTTATCATAGTAGGTAACTTGAATTATAAATTTACTACATACTTTGTATATATCTTCTATTTTAAAGAAATAGAAACTTAAAAAACTGTATTTTTAAACACCTAACTAAACAATTTAAAATAATTAATAAATGAATTTCTCAAAGTATAAAAAAAGTACCACGTCGGTATGGGGTGGTGAAAGTGATTTAAATGTAACAGGTGCAGTAACTTCTCCCATTGTTAATAGTGTTGCTTTTTCCTATCATGATGTGGATCATTGGCATGAGGTATCCTTGGGAAAAGCGGATGGCTTCATATACAGCAGAAACACGAATCCAACGGTAGCCGTTTTAGAAGAAAAAATTCGTTTACTTGAAGGGGCAGAAGCCGCTACTTCATTTGCCACTGGAATGGCTGCAATAAGTAATACATTGTATACATTTTTAACGAATGGTAAAAGAGTTGTTTCTCAAAAAGATAATTATGGAGGAACCAGTAAAATATTTTTAGATTTTCTTCCTTTAAATAAGGTGCAAGTACAATTATGCGATACTACTGATTTTGATCAATTTGAAATAGAAATTGCAAAAGGATGTGATTTAGTTTATTTAGAAACCCCCACTAATCCAACTTTAAAAGTAGTGGATATAAAAAGGCTTGCAACAGCTGCAAAAAAAGTAGGTGCGATAGTGGTGGTGGACAATACATTTGCTACGCCCATCAATCAAAATCCATTAGCATTAGGAGCAGACTTGGTCATACATAGTGCTACTAAATTTTTATGTGGACATTCAGATGCCATGGGTGGAGTGGTGGCTGGTAAAAAAGAATTGGTGCAAAAAATCTATCAATACCGAGAAATTAATGGAGCTAGTTTACAAGCTGATCCAGCTTATATGATTGCAAGAGGGATGAAAACGCTAGAATTAAGAATAGAAAGATAAAATGCCTCTGCTTTAAAAATTGCTCAATATTTAAAAGCACATTCAAAAGTGGCTGATGTATTTTATCCGGGACTTACAACCCATCCAGGACACGAAATTGCTCAACAACAAATGACTGGCTTTGGAGGTATTATGAGTTTTGCATTAGATGGTGGCTATGATCATGTAAAAAAATTATTAACCACACTTAAGTTAGTTCATTTGGCTGCAAGCTTAGGATCGGTTAGTACTTTAGCTGGACCACCAAGAACCACTAGTCATGTTGAATTAACCGAAGCGCAACGTAAATTATTGGGTATTCCAGAAAGTCTAATACGTTATTCAGTAGGCATTGAAAATGTAGATGATCTATTACAAGATTTAGAAGAGGCATTGAAAAGTTTATAAATGATTGTATGCTGGTCTTTATCCAGCTATATATTATAAAAATAGTAGTTGTATATTTTGGAAAAAAACCAAAGATTATTTAGATTTAGAGTGCTTAAACCAAACCATTTAAATATTTTACTTATGAGCCAACCCATTAATGCAAATAGACTGTTTTATGCAAGTTGCTTTGCACTTATCACGACTGCTTTTTCATTTAGTATCCGTGCTGGTATTTTGACACAGCTAGGAACTGAAATGCATTTAGACACGGTACAACTTGGTACCATTAATTCTATGTGGTTTCTTGGATTTCCGATTTCAATGATTTTAGGCGGAATTTTTTATTCTTCCATTGGGCCTAAATTTATCATGCAAGTGGCTTTATTAGCACATGCTATCGGTATTTTTTTAACGATATATGCTACAGGTTATAACACTTTATTAATTTCTACTTTATTAATTGGATTAGGAAATGGATGTACCGAAGCAGCTTGTAATCCTATGATTGCAGACTCTTATTCAGGCATACAAATGAACAGTAAATTAAATCGTTTTCATATGTGGTTCCCAGGTGGAATTGTATTGGGCGCTTTAGTTTCAAAATTCATGACTGATGCAAATATGCATTGGCAAGCACAGATTTGGGTTATTTTAATCCCAACGATTATTTATGCAGTTTTATTTTTTGGACAAAGTTTTCCTAAACCAAGAACCGCAGAAAATTCAGTGGTGGCCAATTTTAAAGCGATGTTGAATCCTTTGTATTTATTCATGGCAGCTTGTATGGCTTTAACAGCTATATCTGAATTTGGCCCACAACAATGGGTAGGACCTATTTTAGCAAAAGCTGGTGCTAGTCCCATGTTAATATTAGCCTTGGTCACTGGATTAATGGCGGTAGGTAGATATTTTGCAGGACCATTGATTAAGCAATTGAATACAGTAGGGGTATTGCTTGGTTCAGCTGTATTTGGTGTAATTGGTATTTACATGATGAGTACCATGAATGGATCTATGTTGTATGTTGCAGCAGTATTTTATGCATTGGGTATTTGTTATTTCTGGCCTAATATGCTTGGTTATATTGCCGAGAATTTACCTCAGACTGGGGCGCTTGGACTTTCTATTTTGGGAGGCATTGGTATGTTTTCTTCTTCTATGTTCCAACCTGTCATTGGAGGATGGATCAAGCAAAACAAAGTAGTAGCAGAGGCAAGTGGACTCACTGGCGATGCGGCAGATTTAGCTGCTGGTCAATCTACTTTATCTAATATGTTACTTTTTCCAGCGATTTTAATTGTTGCTTTTGTTGCTTTGTATTTTATAGGTAAAAAGAAACAACCCGCATAATTATAATAATACTTAATATAAAAAGGGGCGTCCAGTTTAAATTGGAAGCCCCTTTTTTATTGAAACTATTTGAACCAGTTATTTTAGAAAATCGGTGATTGCTTTTGCCACCGAATTGGGCGCTTCTTCCATTGGAATATGACCTACATTTTTTAGAATCACTACTGAATTATTTTTTAAGTCCTTTTGAAATAAATAGGCATCTTCCACCGAAATTAATTGATCCTGATCTCCCCATACAATTAAAGTAGGGGCAGTAATGGTCTTAATTAGATTGGCATCGGGTGAAACTCTATTTTGAAACAAAGACAAAGCAGCTCTTCTATTTCCCTCACTCAACAACATTTCATGATACCTTGTCACGATGGCCTCGGTTATTAAATCATGATTGTAAAAAACAGTTTCTAAACTTTTTCTAACCAATGACTTTGGTGTGATAACTAATAATAAGTTATTAATGATAGGCATGCTAGCAATTTTAAATCCTAAACTTCCTTTTTCATTTTTTATAGGATATCCAGCTGCGTCAATTAAAATCAGTTGACTCACTTTATTGGGATGTGCCACCGTATACTGCCATGCAATAGCCCCTCCTAAAGAATTACCTGCTAAAATGCACCTATTGATATGAAGTTGATTTAAAAAGGAATCTAAAAAAAGTGAATAATAAGCAGCAGTGTATTTATTTTCAGGATTGGGACCAGTTAACCCAAAGGCAGGTAAATCTAAACGGATGATTCTTTTGTGGGTGCTATTAACTAATAAATTTACCAAGGAATCCCAGGTATGAAGAGAAGAGGAAGTTCCATGAATTAAAATAAGTGGTAGGGTATCGTCCTTATTTCCTTCGGAGCGATAGTGTACTTGCATGCCCATCAGTGGCATAAAAGTAGAGGCGCCAGTAGCATATTTTACTTTTAGCTTTTCAACCGGGATGTCTTTTTGTCCAAATACGGTTAAACCAACGAGCAGAAGTACTACAAAGCTTATAGCAATATAGCCTATAGCTTTACTTAAGTTTTTCATAGTTCACTATTTTTTTATGGGTGCCTTTAATACCACCGTATCTGATGGTAAATTTTGTGTACGGTAATTACCAAATATAATTTTTGCTTTTGGAAATGTTTTTTGAATTAGTAAAGAATCTTTATTGCTAATAAGTGTTTCTCCAAGGTATAATTCACTGAGTTGGTTTAAATTTTTTAATGGCAACAAACCCTTTAAAGTAATTCTTGTCCCCACTAAATTTAAATAGTGAACCCTTTTTAAATTTTGTAATTGATTTAATTGATCGTCGGTTATATTAGCGTGTTCAATATTTAGCTTGGTTAAGGAATCACAAGAAGCAATAGCAGCTACCACGGCGTTTGAAAAATTCATACGGGGCATTTTTAACCAAACCATATTGGCGCTTACTGTTTTAATTAAATTAGCAATGGTATCGTTGCTCTTTATAACTGTAATAAAATTAGCAGTTAAGTAGTTAGAGTTGTTGGCTACCTTTAAAATAGTGACCCCTATTTTAGTTAATTGGTTGATGCTATTTTGATTGGCCGGTTTAATTTCATTTAAAGGCACTTCCTCATTTACTATTGGCTTAATCGTATTCTTTTCTAAGACAATTAAGACAGGAGCTATATTGGCTGGTTGTACAAGTTCTTTTACTTTTTTATCAAAATGGTCACCTGAGTTAATCCACCATTCAAGTAAAATTCTTTCTTGATCTGTTATTTGAGGTTTACCCTTTGGAGGCATGTGCTTTTCATCCACTGGATCTAATATAATCCTTTTATACATTGGGCTATTCAGTGCCGTTCCATTATGAATGATGATGCCATCCTCCCCTCCTTTCAAAATCCATTCTTTTGTATCTAATCTTAATTTTCCTTTTTGTTTGATTTTAGAATGACAACCATAACATTTTTCTTCTAAAATAGGTTGGATAATATCGGCATATAAGAAAGCCTCTTGCGTATTGGTAATGACTGGTTTAGTGGCCACTTTGATTTGCGCAGTTGCATCTTTTGTTAAAAAGCCCTCGCCATGGGTTAAAGTACCTCCATAATGTCCTGTAATAAAAAGCAATACCAACAAAGCGATGGAGACCCATTTTGATATAGTTGTTTTTTGCTTTTTGGTAAAATAGGCCCCTACAATTGAAACAATAGCTACCGTAATGCCCAACCATTGATGGTAAAATAAAATTTGTTCATCATATTCTCCATTGGTAGATAAGGCTAGCCCACTTAAACAAGATAGTAGGGCAGCGATGGCACCTATTAAATAAGTAAAGGGTAAAATTATTTCAAAATTTGAAAACCGTTTTTTGTACGAAAGCCCATGTAGTAAAATGGCAAATAATAATATTCCAATTGGTAAATGCACCAATAAGGGATGAAAGTGTCCAAATATATTAACGATAGGATCCAATGAATTTAAATTTTCAGATTTATGGAATTAATTTACTTGGTATCTTTTTCTAATTAACTCCATCATGTATACGTTGATATCCCATTGATTGGAAATAGGTTGTTGCGAATACGGCATGGTAGGCATATAATTAGGCGGTCCAAATTCTGTTAAGAAAGTCATGGTAGTTGCACCGTTTTTAATTTTCATTTGTACAATAGCATCCCACCATTCAAGATGTCGCTGAACAGTCGTTGCCCATTCTGGGGCACGAGGATCATTTACCTGTGGACCTTCTGCATGTCCAATACGCGCATGAATATGATCGGTTCTTGACAAGGCCATTTGAACTGTATTTTCTTGATCGTGTAATAAAGATTCATGCACATTGCACCAATGAGAAATATCTAGTGTAATCCTTAGCGCTTCATTTTTTTCCATAAACTGTTTGGTAATAGGCGCAGAGTACAACATTCTAGATCGATGGGTTTCATGACAAATAGGAATACCCGATTTTTTTGATTGCGCTATGGTAAACTCAATAATTTCATTATTAGCATCAAACGAAAAATAATCTTTACCAGAATGACAATTAATATACAAAGGCTTTTGTTGGGTGTTGTCAAGTAAACTATTGACCATGTTTTTAAATGCTGCACTATGTTTCGTGGCCTCTTCGTTCCCAACGCCACATAAAAAACCGATGGCTAAATCATATTTTTTTAAAGTATCAAATAAAAGCTGTTGTTCTTTTTGGTCCATAGGCCACCACATTTCTATGCCATCGTATCCTGCTAGTTTTACTTTATTGCAAAAAGAATCTAAGCTGCCTTCGTAGCCCCAATTAGTGGCAAGTATAATTGGTTTAAAATGGTTGGGTTGCATAGTTGTATTTGCATTTAGTTGGGTAAAAGAGGCTAAGCTTAGTGAGGCGATGCCTGTGGTCTTGCTTAAAAATTTACGTCGATCAATTTTCACTAGGTATTATTTATTTAAGCTATGATCTCATTAATTACTCGACCATGTACGTCAGTTAATCTAAATTGTCTTCCTTGAGAAGTGTAAGTTAATTTTTCATGGTCAAATCCCAGTTGATTTAATATAGTGGCTTGCATATCATGTGCAGTAACTTTTCCGCTAATGGCACTGTATCCAATTTCATCTGTCTCCCCAAAACTACTTCCTTGTTTAATACCACCTCCAGCCATCCAAGTAGTAAATGCTTCTGTATGATGATCGCGACCTTTAAATGGCATTGTTTTTCCATCTCTATTTTCCTGCATCGGTGTACGACCAAATTCCCCACCCCATACTACTAAGGTCTCATCCAATAAACCTCTTTGTTTTAAATCTAATAATAATGCGGTAATAGGTTTATCTATATTTCTACATTTATTTACCAATCCAATATCAACGGCTGTAGTTCCATCTGTTCCATGACTATCCCAACCCCAATCAAATAATTGCACAAATCGCACCCCCTTTTCAACCAACTTACGTGCCAATAAAACATTGTTTGCAAAACTTGCTTTGCCGGGTTCTGTTCCATACATTTCATGAATATAGGCGGGTTCATCATTTATATTCATCACATCGGGTACAGATATTTGCATCTTAAAGGCCATTTCATATTGCGCCATTCTTGCCACAATCTCAGGATCTTGAAATTCATTGTAGGTCAATTGATTGGCTTCGTTAATAGCATCAATGGAAGCTTTTCTTAAATCACGATCAATCCCCGCAGGGTCTTTTAAAAATAAAACAGGGTCTCCCTCGTTGCGACATTGCACCCCTTGATATACGGATGGTAAAAATCCACTGCCCCAAACGCTTTTCCCAGCATCTGGATTATTCCCTCCAGAGGTAAGTACCATAAATCCAGGTAGATTGCTGTTTTCACTTCCTAAACCATAAGTGACCCAAGAACCAATACTAGGACGGCCTAAACGTGGTGATCCGGTATGCATTAATAATTGCGCAGGGCCATGATTGAATTGATCGGTTTGTACCGCTTTTAAAAAACTTATTTCATCAGCTACCGTAGCTAAATGTGGAAGATTATCAGAGATCCATGCACCACTTTGTCCTCTTTGTTTAAAAACTGCTTGTGGTCCTAACATTTTTGGAACGCCACGAATAAATGCGAATTTTTTTCCTTCTAATAAACTTTGAGGACAATCCTGTCCATCCAATTTTAGTAAGTCGGGTTTGAAATCAAATAATTCTAATTGAGAAGGTGCGCCCGCCATGTGCAAGTAAATAACTGATTTTGCTTTACCAATAAAATGAGGTGCGCGCGCCATTAAGGGATTGGTGTTGGTAAAATTATTAAAGCTATCCTTATTGCCTAACCAATCACAACCTTGTAACATAGAGCCCAAGGCCATGGCACCCATTCCAGAAAAACATTCTTTAAAAAAATATTTTCTTGTTATCTGTTCTGTAGTCGCAATGGTTGCTTCCTTTATAATTTTTTTATTGTCTTTACTCATATCTATTAATTTTTTGTCAAAAACTCATCCGTATTTAATAATGCAGTAGCAACCAATACTAAAGCGGCACCCGAAGGGCCTGCTTTTTTATCACCCGTGATTTGTTGTATTTGTAAGCTGTCTTGACTGTATTTTGCAAAAGCAGTACGATATAATTTTTCAAATACTTTTTGTTTTTCCGGAGAAATAGATTGGTTGAAAGCCAACTCATAGCCCTTGCCTATTTGTTTACTTACATTTTCTGGTACCATATTTTTAATTCTTCGTGCAAGCTGTTGAGCAGCTTCAATGTACACCGAATCGTTTAATAAGTTTAAAGCTTGTAAAGGCGTGTTGGTTCTAATTCTTCTTACTGTACATACTTCTCTACTGGTGCCATCAAAACTAATCATGGAGGGATAAGGTGCCGATCTTTTTACATAAGTATATAAAGCTCTTCTGTATTGATTTCCTTCCTTACTAAGGTTCCAAGTTGCCCCATTGTAAGGCGATTTCCAAACGCCTTCGGGTTGATAAGGCATTACACTAGGGCCATACATTTTTTCACTCAATAATCCACTCACCCATAATGCTTGATCCCTTATTTGCTCTGCCGATAATCTAATACGTGGACCCCTTGCATAAAATTTATTAAATGGATCTTTGAGTACTGCCTCTTTATTAAATTTGGAATCTTGCTGATAGGTAGCACTCATCACTAATTCTTTGATTGTTTTTTTCAAACTCCATTGATGTTGATGCATCAATTGATAGGCTAAATAATTTAACAAAGCTTCATGCGTTGGTGCAATACCCTGGGTACCTAAATCTTCTAAAGTTTCGGCAATGCCTTGACCAAACAACTGTTCCCAAATACGATTAACAATGGTTCTAGAGGTAAGCGGATTTTTTTTATCTGTTAACCACATGGCCATGCCAAGTCGATTGCGCGGTGCACCAGGTGGCAATCCACCTAAGGAGGCTGGCACATCTGCTATCACTTCTTGTCCCTTTACCAACCAATTGCCTCTTTCAAATACATTGGTTGTTCTTGCTAAGTTAAAAGGATTTTCCATCATGATAGGCGTAGCTGTATATTGTTGTGCATACAATAAGGAATCAAAATTTTGTAAAGCAGTTTGATAACCTGCTAACTCTTTTCCAGGAAATGGGTTGGTAAAATGAAACCAATCAAATTGAACACCACTTTCGTCTGGGTTATTTATTTTATTATTATGGTAAGTGATATAAAAATGATGTTTCCCTTTTGTTTGCGGTATGGTAATGTTAGCAATTTTCCAGGCGCCTTTAGAATCTCCAATAGCAATATTTTTTACGATTGCTCCCTTAGCAGAATCTACATGAATTTGAAATTGCCCACCCGACTTCCAGCTAATATATCTATAGTATAATTGAGTAAAGCCTGTTAAGTCGATGTTTTTTATTCTTGCAGATCCATTGTTTCTAAATTGCAACCATTTGGTATCTGCTAAGGCGCCATTTTTAATTTCGTCAGCTACCAAAGAATTGATTGCAGGTTGACCCGTTTTTATAAATTGCGTAATTTCTTTTTCTTGGTTGGGTGCATTGCTATGCAACCATTTTTGTAAAGCAGTAAATCGTGTACTATCGGTATTGTGAAACTCTTTTAATACTGGATACTCTGCCCAGGTATCTTCATCACGAGAGTTATTAAAAAACGCTAAAAATTTATAATACTCTTCATGTCTAAATGGATCGTAAGGATGACTATGGCATTGAACACATGCAAAACTGGTTCCCATTAAACTTACCCAAGTCGTATTCACTCTATCAATCACGGCAGCGGTTCTAAATTCTTCGTTGTCGCTACCACCTTCATCATTGGTTAATGTATTTCGATGAAATGCAGTTGCAATGTATTGCGCATCGGTAGGATTGGGTAACAAGTCGCCTGCCAATTGTTCAGTTAAAAAAATATTGTAAGGTTTATCGGTATTGAAAGCGTCAATTAACCAATCACGATACCTCCATATATTTCGACCATCATCCTTTTCAAATCCTTTGGTATCAGCATACCTAGCCATATCCAACCACATGCTGGTCCATTTTTCACCATAGGTAGGTAAGGTCAATAAAGTATCTACTAATTTTTCATAGGCATTGCTACTTGTACTTTCTAAAAATTGTTGAGCAATCGCATGAGGTGCTGGCATGCCAATTAAATCTAAACTCACTCTTCTTAACAGAGTGGCTTTGTCAGCCATGGCTGATGGTGTTAATTTTTCTTCTTTTAATTTTTCATAAATAAAAGCATCTACATTATTTTTTATCCATGCTGGTTTGCCAAAAAGTCCAAAAGGGCCTTGCTCAATATTGGGTAGGGGTGTTTCTTGCACTGGAGTGTATGCCCAATGATTTCCCCAGGCTGCTCCTTGATTGATCCATTTTTTTAACAAAGCAATTTCATCATTACTCAAAGGAGGATGCTTGTAAGGCATGCGTTCTTCGGGGTCCTTTAAATAAAGGCGTTTTATCATTTCACTATTGTCTGCGTCACCCGGTATAATAGCTACTTTACCAGATTTGTTGATGGCAAGTGCATCATTTCTAAACAATAAGCTAAATCCACTTTGCCTTTTAACGCCTCCATGGCAGGTAATACACTTTTTATTTAAAAGGGGTTTCACTTCTGTATTAAAATCAACCTTCTTGTTGCTAACAAAATAACTAGAAATGATGGCCACTCCCATAATCGAACCAACTACCATCCAATAGGAAGCGGGTATTTTTAAAAATCGCATGCTTACTTATAGATTAATCAAAGATTAAGTTATATCATTTTTTAATAATAATCAACTCTTGTTCAATAGTTTAAACAGCTTGCTACTTACTTGGTTTACAAAAATTAAATGTTAAGAAAAACATAAAGATATTTTTTATAGAATTTATTTTATTCTTCCTTATATACTGATAGTCAATCAATTAAAAATTTTATCCAGGGCTGATTCGTAGAATCAAAATTAATGATGATCATTTATATACTATTTAATTGTAATTTCTATATGCCGAATTGCTTAATTAAAAACCAAACCAAACCAATATGAAAAAAATCTATCAACAAATCCTTGATTTTCCACAGATGGTCAATCAAAAGGTTTTGAATGCGCAGTTAAATGCAGCAGTGGATAATTTCGATTCTCAAGATGGCGTTAGAGCTTACACCAAAAGTATCTATCAGTTCGTATCCATTGTGGTGTTTATTATGATGGAAGTAGCCATTATACATGGTGCTATGGCTTACTTTACCAATGCAACGAGTACAGGACTTGCCAAAATGGGTAGCGTGCTTACTACTATTTTGCTGGTTTATTCAGCTTTTCCTATTGCACACATTATTAGAGCTAGAGGGGAAAGCCTTGGCGCTTCGCATCACGGCATGGTAGGATTTATTTTTAAAGATTTTGTTACTACTAATATAAGAATAGTAGGGGAAGTGGTAGCGGTAGGTGCCTTTATAGGTGCTTGTTGCTTTACTTTATCATTCCTATTTGATACCAATTTATTCAATGCAGCTACAGAAGTGCCATTAAGTGCTGTAAGTGGCATTGCTGGTTTACCTATGGATGGATTAAATACCTTGTTTAGTGCTTTAAGATTAGAGTACTTAACAACCGTGTTACACACATTTACTGGTTTTAAAATGCCAGGCACACAAAATTTTACTGGTGATATGTTATGGAATATCAATGACCTATTGTTAGTGGGTGGTGCATTTGTAAATGTAGTAGCTGGTTTAGTTGTTTTATATGTTAACCTAGCTATTTACCATTTCTTATACAGCATTGTTGCTAATTTTATTAAATGGATTCAAAGTCCTTCTATTCCTATTTCAATGAAAAGCAAATAGAAAAAAAGGTTTACTTTATAATGAAGCCCTGCTCGATGTATTGAAGCGGGGCTTTTTATGTAAAGTTGAAAATAAATAAGTATTTTTAAATGCTTTAAAAAATACAAATATGAAAAAGACCCTTAGCTTATTATTTATAGTGATGTCCATTTCTTTGTTGGCACAACCAACACAAAAGCCACCCTTACATGGTAAAAATTGGATGGCCATAACAGGAAAACCTTTAGCAGCCACTGCAGGTGCAAAAATTTTTGACAGAGGCGGTAATGCGGTAGACGCTGCTTGTGCAATGTTGGCAGCCACTTGCACTATGTGGGATGTATTAAGTTGGGGTGGAGAAACGCAAGCATTAATTTATAATCCAAATACCAAGCAAGTCATTGCAATCAATGCAATGGGCGTTGCGCCTACCGGAGCGACACCCGCTTTTTTTAAATCAAAGGGGTATAATTTTCCACCTGAACTAGGACCATTAGCAGCAACAACGCCTGGTACACCTGGAGGAATTTGTTATATGCTCACTCATTATGGCACTATGAGTTTAAAGGAAGTGTTAGCGCCCGCAATGGAATTAGCAGCAGGCTATCCAATAGAAGCGCAAACAGCTAATAGCATTGAAAAAGGGAAAGCAAAAATTAAAGAATGGCCTTATAGTAAAAAAGTGTTGTTGCCACATTTAGGACAAAAAAGAGAAGCACCTGAAGCAGGTGAAATTTTTGTACAACAAGATTTATTAAACACTTTACAAAAAATGGTGGATGCAGAACAAGCAGCTTTAAAAAAGGGAAAGTCAAGAAAGGAAGCCATTGCTGCTGCGTATGATCGATTTTATAAAGGGGATATTGCTGATGAGTTTGTAAGAGGAGTGCAAGAGCAAGGCGGATTAATCACCAAAGAAGATTTAGCAAATTGGCAACCCGTTGAAGAAGCTACTACACATGTCAATTATAAAGGCATTGAAGTATATAAATTACAACAATGGACCCAAGGTCCAGCCATGTTGCAAGCATTAAATATTTTAGAAAATTTTGACTTGAAAAGTATGGGGTATAATTCATCAAGATATATTCATACAGTTTATCAAGCAATGAATTTAAGTTTTGCTGATCGTGATTTTTATTATGGTGATCCGCGTTTTGCAATCAATCAACCCATGAAAGGATTGTTAAGTAAAGAGTATGCTAAACAAAGAGCCAGTGAAATTAATTTTATTTCCAATAATCCAAATGCGGGACCTGGTGATCCTTACCCATATGAAGGAAAAAAGAATCCCTTTTTAGATTTGTTAAAATCAAGAGGATTTAAACCCAATGCGGATACAAGTAAAACAAAAAATAGTTTTTTACCAGCGCATGATGCAATTGTATATAATGATATTAACAATACTCCCGATGCAGCATATATGGATCGATTGTGGAGAGGCACTACCACTGTTGAAGCTGCAGATAAAGAAGGATGGGTTGTTTCTGTAACACCTAGCGGTGGCTGGTTACCAGCGGTGATTGCAGGTAATACAGGAGTTGGTATGAGTCAAAGAATGCAAAGTTTTGTATTAGATTCAAGCATCAATCCTTTTAATGTAGTCGCCCCTGGAAAAAGACCAAGAGTTACTTTAACACCAAGCATTGCAATGAAAGAAGGTAAGCCCTATTTAGCATTTGGTGTACAAGGGGGTGACACGCAGGATCAGAATTTATTACAATTTTTTTTAAATGTAGTTGAGTTTGGAATGACGGTTCAAGAAGCTACCGAAGCCGCTAATATCAATACCAATCAATTGTGGTTGTCTTTAGGTGGTTCAAGATTAGAAGACAGAAAACCAAAGCCAGGTAATTTATTATTAAATAACAATGTCCCAGATTGGGTGCGTAAAGATTTACGTGGCATGGGCTATACTTTAAGTTTTGAAGAAAGAACGAATGGTCCAATTAATGCCATCTTTTTAGACTGGAAACATGGAAGTATTTGGGGAGGAAGCTCACACCATGGGGAGGACTATGGAATCGGATGGTAATATTTTTCCATCTTCCATTTTTATAATTCGATGTGTACGTTCTGCAAAACTTGGATCGTGCGTTACGATTAATAAGGTTTGATTGAACTCATTGGAGAGCTTATTAAAAATATCAAAAACCAAGTCACTATTTTTTTTATCTAGATTTCCAGTAGGTTCATCTCCCATAATAATATGAGGATCGTTAATAAGTGCTCTGGCAATGGCTACCCTTTGTTTTTCACCTCCAGAAATATGGTTGGCTTTTTTTAAAGCCAATTGATCGATGCCTAATATTTTTAATTTTTCCATGGCACGATGTTCCACTTCTTCTCTGCTATGCTTATTTAATTTTAAACCAGGCAGCATCACATTTTCTAAAACGTTGAATTCATTTAACAAATAATGAAATTGAAAAACAAAGCCAATTTTTTCATTTCTAATTTTCGCTAAAAAAGGTTCATTCTTTTTCGGCATCTCTTCGCCATCTATTAGTAAGGTCCCATCATAATCTGTATCCATCGTAGACAATACATATAACAGGGTTGATTTTCCACACCCCGACTTGCCTGTTAAGGATACAAATTCACCTTTATTGATACTAAAATTTACCTCTTCTAACACCTGAATGCGCACAGGATCATGAAAGAATTTATTAATATTTTTTGCTTCTAGTATTTTGTTCATGTTATTTTCCTCTTATAATCACTACTGGATCAATTTTACTTGCTTTGCGTGCTGGAAACCAACCTGCTAGATAAGTGGTAATTAATGAAAATGTTATTCCTATCATATAAAACTTAGGATTGTAATTAATAGGATAGGTTTTAATAGTAGGTAAAGATGCCGTATTGAATGGGATTTGATCAATCGTAGCAGATAGGCCAAAGCCAAATAAGAGCCCTAAAATACCTCCAAAAAAACCAATAGAAATAGCGATGTAAATAAAAATCTTTTTTACATCATTGCCTGAAAAGCCAGTTGCTTTTAAGATAGCAATAGAATCCATTTTTTCAAAAATCATCATATTTAGAATATTATAAATTCCAAAACCAGCTACTATCAGTAAGGTAACACCTACAGCATAAGATATCAAAGTTCGAATTGAACTACCTGTTTCAAATTGAGAATTTGCGGTTTGTATGTCTTCTGCATCGGTTTGAAATAGTTTTTCATATTCTTTTGCCATTTGTGGTGCTTGCGTAATGTCCTTTAATTTAACTTGAATACTGGTCACATAATCTTTGGGCACCGATAAAATTTTTTGCACGGTATTTAGTGAGGCATAGCTTTGAACATTGTCAAAATCTTTGATACCTGATTGAAAAGTACCCACAACTTTTAATTGAAAACGATCCCCTTTAGAAGTAGTTACTTGTACTGCATCTCCAATGCCTACCAATAATTTTTCTGCTAAGCCTTTTCCTAAGATGATGCTATTGTTTACTTTATTTAAATCGGCAGAATTACCCGAAGTGATGTATTCGTCAAAGTGGTATAGTTTACTTTCTTCTGTTGAATTAATACCAAATACACTTCCAGTGATATCAATGCTACCATCGTTAAAAAAAACTTGCGCTGTAACTTTTGGTGATAGTCCTAAAACGCGAGGGTCCTTATTTAAAACATCCATAATAGCAGCACTATTGTAAATTGCTTGACGACTTGCATCAGATTTAATAGATCCAATAAAATTATGCCCATTTTTATAGCCAGTATTGTTATTAATGGGTTGATTGGCATTTGGTTTAATATCATTGTAGATTCTGATATGTGCAGTGCGATTAAGTATTAGTCCATCTAATAAATCATTCAAACCGGACATAAAACTCAATAAGGTGATGAACATGGTAATACTAAAAGTGACCCCCACGGCGGCTACTAAGGTTTGTTTCCATCTTGCCAATAACAAGGATTTAGCAATACTTATAAGCAGCTTTGTCCTCATTGAATAGATTTTACTAATGCATCCTTAACTGTGATGCCAGCTAAAATTTCTACTTTTTCATAATCCATCAATCCTGTTTTTACTTTCCTTTTTTCTTTAGTAGCCAGATAAACATATTCGTTATCAATTAAAAACGAACGAGGAATTAATAAAGCATTTTCTTTTACTTCAATAATAATATTGGCTTGGGCACTTAAATTGGGAAATAAATTTTTAGATGGTGAAATAAATACAGCATCCACTTTAAATGATTTTGATTTTTCATTCATTAAAGGGTAAATTTTTTCAATCACTGCCTCAAAAGTGGCTCCTTTATAACTGTCCATTGAAATAATTGCCTTTTGCCCTTTTTTCAAGGATGCGATATCATACTCATCTACCTGCAATTCAATATAAAATTGATTGGCGTCACCTATAATAGCTACTGGAGTTTGGGTGGTAATTAATTCTCCTTTTTCTTTAGCCAAACTATAGACCCTTCCTGCTATTTCGCTTTTAACAACATAATCGTTCATTGAAGTGGAGGAAATGGCCGCACTTTTTTGGGTTTGTTTGGATTGAAAATCTATTTGTTTTTTTAAATCATTTAATTTTAATCTACTAGCATTATAAAGCGCCACTTCATTTTTATAGGCCAATTCTCTTTGATCAACATCATTTTTAGTACCAATTTCATTACTCCATAATTTTTTTTGGCGGTCTAGTAATGACAACTCATTTTCCATTTTTAATTTAGCCACTTCTAATTCAGTTTGGGCCTGATTTAATTTTTCAAGATTTGAATTTTCTGAACTGTAATTGGCCAACAGCTTAGCATTTTCATAACCCAACTCTTGTGCTTTATTTGCTAATTTTAAAATAGTTTGTCCTTTTGTAACCAGATCCCCTTCTTTAACCAATAGCTGATCTAGGATACCGTTCACTTTAGAATAAGCTTCATATTGCGCAACGCTTTTAATAGTGCCCGATGCGTATACTGAATGCGTTATTTTATTTACGGTGGGATAAGTTGCATCTAATTTTTTACCACAAGCGCTAAGCACTATAATTAGTAAAATAATATAACACGGGCTGCTGGTGAAATGGTACTTATATTTCATACCTAAAGTTATGAATTATTTAGAAGTTCTTAATTTTATTAAATTGCTTTTTGTATATTTATAGACAACAATTTATTGCTATGTTTAAAGGATTTACTTTTGTCAGGTATGTAGTTTTGTCTATCGTTTTTAATTTGTTTTTTAACCTGCAGGCGATGTCTTTTTTTAATGAAAAATTAAATGGGGACACACCTATTATAAGATCTTATACAGTTAATTACACTTCTCGTCCCATTCAAATTGATGGCCACCTTACTGATCCTGCTTGGAAAAGAGCCAAATGGAGTGCGCTTTTTGTAGACATTGAAGGAGATCTTAAACCAAAACCTTTGTATGATACCAAGGTGAAAATGTTGTGGGATAGTCAATACCTATATATTGGCGCCTATTTAAAGGAACCCAATTTATGGGCCACCCTAAAAAATCATGATGACATTGTTTTTAGAGACCATGATTTTGAGGTTTTTATTGATCCAAATAATGACGAGAATCAGTATTTTGAAATTGAAATTAATGCGATTGGTACTGTAATGGACTTGTTTATGTTTAGATCCTATAAAAAAGGGGGCCCAATGGATATGGCTTGGAATAGTGATGGAATGATAACGGCGACCAGCTTAGAAGGCACGCTTAACGACAATTCAGATATAGACAAAGGTTGGTATGTTGAAATGGCTATTCCTTATGATTGTATGAAAAAGCCTAGCAGAAACTATTTGCCACATACTGATCAACCATGGCGAATTGATTTTTCTAGAGTAGAATGGACCTTAGAAAAAAATGGAATTAGTTATTCAAAAAAATTACGAGAAAATGGGAAGCCCCTTCCGGAATTTAATTGGGTATGGTCACCCATTGGGATCATAGACATGCATATACCAAGTCGCTGGGGTTATTTGTATTTTAAAAAATAATTAGATTTTACAAATAAAAAATTCAAATTGATTTATATGAAAAAATATTTTACAAGCTTTTTAATGGGCTTAAGCATTTGTTCTTTTTCGCAATCAAGTCAACCTGGAAAAGGTCAAAATGAAAAAACCGATTGGCTTGTAAGCCCCTTTACACAAAAAGCTAAAATCACAAAAGAAGGACAACAGATTATTTTAAATAATGGTTTAGTTAGAAGAGTTTTTGTCATTCAACCCAATGTAGCTTGTATAGATTATACTAATTTATCCAATGGCCAACAATTACTAAGAAGTATTGAACCGGAAGCAAAAGTGATATTTGACCAAGTAACTTATAAAGTGGGTGGCTTGTCGGGTCAGAAAGAAAAAGCATATTTAAAACCAGAAACCATAAAAGATTTGCAAAAAAATGATTCTGATTTTGTTTTTTCAAAGTATACCATTGGCACCATCCAGCCTTTTATCAATTGGAAGCCTACCACTTGGCTACCAAAAAACTATCAACCAAGTGGTGCTAGTATTGAATTTGAATACAGCTCACCATTGGTTGCTTTTAAGCATATGATTATTAGAGTACACTATGAATTATACGACGGCATTCCTTTAATCACAAAATGGGTATCGATACATAATAATTCAACTAAGTCTGTTAAAATAAACAGAGTAGTAAATGAAATTATTGGTTTAGTGGAAGAGGAAAGTGCAGTGGTGGGTAAGCCAGAAGAAATGAAAAAACAACATGGTATCTATTTTGAAACCAATTATGCTTTTAACAATGCAATGCGCTATGACATTAGCGATCAAACTACGCATTGGAAAATTGATTCTAATTATACTTCACAGGTTAATTATAATTATGAAACACCTTGTTTACTTGAAATTTATCCTGAAAAAGCACCCGGTATTGACTTACTACCTAATGAAAATTTCAAATCGGTTCGAACCAATGAACTATTGATGGATAGCTATGACCGACAAAGAAGAGGATTAATGTTAAAAAAAATGTACCGCACCCTAGCACCATGGACTACTCAGAATCCTATTTTTATGCACTTGGTTAGTAACAATGATCAAGAAGTTAGGAATGCCATTGATCAATGTGTTGCAACAGGATATGAAGCAGTTATTTTAAGTTTTGGAAGTCATCTAAACATGGAAGATAGTTCGGCAGCCAATATAAAAAAATGGAAAGACTTAACTAACTATGCGCATCAACATAAAATTCTTTTAGGAGGGTATTCCTTATTTAGTAGTAGACGAATTAGTGATGAGGATGATGTTGTGGATATTAAAACCGGTAAACCGGGTGGTGCATTTTTTGGCAATGCGCCTTGTTTTGGAAGTAAATGGGGTTTAGGCTATAGAGATAAGATCAAATACTTTTTCACTCAAACTAAATTTGATATTTGGGAAAACGATGGACCCTATCCAGGGGATGTTTGTGCTTCAACAACGCATCCGGGCCACAAAGGATATGATGATTCACAATGGAGACAAATGGAGATTCAAAAAGAATTATATCATTGGCTAAATGAACGTGGTGTATACATCAATGCACCTGATTGGTATTTTTTAGATGGTACGCACAAAATTGCCTTAGGTTATAGAGAAGTAAATTTCTCTTTGTCTAGAAATCAACAAAAATTATTAAATCGTCAAAATATTCATGATGGCACTCTTGAAAAAACACCATCTATGTCTTGGGGATTTGTACCCCTTACTAAATATCAAGGAGGCAATGAAGACGCTGTGTTGGAGCCTTTATCCGATCATTTAAAAGAGTATGAGCAACTCATGGTTCAATATTATGGGGCTGGTGTGCAGGCTTGTTATAGAGGGCCACGTTTATATGATACAGAAAAAACAAGATTAGTGGTAGCCAATACCATTACTTGGTATAAAAAATATCGAACTATTTTAAATTCAGATATCATACAATTAAGAAGAGCAGATGGAAGAGATTGGGATGGTTGGATGCATGTAAATCCTGAATTAAAAGAAAAAGGGTTTATGTTATTTTTTAATCCAACGAATACACCAATGACTAAAATTATTTCTCTGCCCTTATATTATACAGGTCTTTCTAAAGATGCTACTATTATCAATTCCAATGGAGTGGCTACTAAATATTCTTTAAAAAGAGATTACAGCATCGACTTTACTGTAAACATACCAGCCGATTCGTATAGCTGGTATGTTATAGAATAAATAATTTATAAAAGGATTAGTCTAAAAATAATTCGTCAACAAATATCCATCCAGGCGTACCTTTTCCTGGATGCCAAACTGGTAATTTTTTTACATTTTGTAATGTAAATCTATAATATTTAAAAGCTTTATTGGCTGGGAAGGAACAATCGAATGACTTGTTGCCTCTAAACATATTTGTTTTTTCAAGCGAGGGAAATTTAGCTTCATTTAAATATTTAAATGATTTGCCATCATTACTGCCTTCAATTTTAATAGAAATAATAGGAAAGATATAAGCGCCCATATCAATGAAAGCGTTAAAATTAGCATGGTTCAATTGTTTTGGTTGTACAAAACTGGTTATAAAAACCATGTTGCTGTCTTTATAAGCAAGCCATTTTCCTCCTGAAAAATTTTGTTCGCCTAACTCATAATCAACGAGTGTTTTGGCCCCTTTACCGGCGTATTTTTTATCTGGTTGGGTTACAAAATAAATGGAGTCGGGATGAATTTCAGATTTGTAAAATGTTTTTTCTATGACATCACTACTTAACCAACCTGGTTTAAAAGCCTTAGTTTTTAACGTACCGCTTTTGGTAAGTTGGAATTTCTTATTGTAAATGGGACTATTAATGGAATCTGGTATGCTTCCGTCAATGGTATACCTAATAATGGCCCCTTTCATAAAATGTTTCAATGTTACATCTAAGTGGTTAACAATAATACTTGAATCCTGTTCAATAACCGGATTAGTAATTTTTAAAATTTCATTGTCTAAATTATCTCCAATAATTATTTTAGTTTTTTTATTACTAGCCATTAAAGCAGCATACTCTTTTTCGTTGGTTTTATTATTCCAAATATGTACTAACGTGAATGGAGCATTTTCAATAAAGGAAGCCAAAGTGGTGGGGTTTAAGTCAATCCCACAGATAGAAATATTTTTTAATTTTAGTAAGCTCTTTAATGGAGCCAATTCATTTAAAGTAAGCTTAGAATAATTAACATTTAATTTTCTTAGGTTTGAAAAAGAACTGATCATCGCGACATCTTCTTTAGTAAGCGGCATTCCTTGCATGTTTAAACTTGCCACTTTATCTTTTATAGGCGCTAATTTTTTTAACGACTCAGATTTATAAAAGGAACCTTGGAAAAAGTCAACAAAAACCTCCTCTGATCCAAAGTAAGAATAATATACAGTACAATAGCTGGTATTGTATTGCTTCAAATCGGGTGAATTATTTTTATTGTTATCCTCTCCTTTTTTAGGAGCCTTATAAGCGTTGGCTAATAGGCTTAAGGTATCTGTATTGGCTAATTCATTTAATTTTTTCTTAAAATCTCCACCTGCCTTTACCCATTTGCTTAATAAATTAAGCTCTTCCAATGTAAGTTGAAGCTTACCATCGGGCGGCATATGTTTTTCATCTGTGTTAGGTAAATGAATTCTTTGTAATAACAATGCTTCTTGATTGTTGATGCCAGTTAATAAATTACCGTTTTTGCCACCTTTGATAATAAGTTCTGGTGTATTCAGTTGAAGGTTTCCTTTTATTTTTTCAGTTCCATGACAACTCACACATTTTTGTTCTAAGATAGGTGCAATGGCTTTTTCATACACGGTGATATTGCTATCAATTTTATTTTCTTCTTGTGCAACCGCCGGTGCTGGATGAGGTAATGAAAGCACATCTTCGCCATGTGTTAATTGTGCTCCTTTATGTGTAAAAATTAATAATACCAATAAGTAAACAACACCCAATCCCTTTTTCCAATTAATTTTTATTTCGCCTATGTATACAAATCCCCAACTGATAAATGCAATAGCTACGCCACCCCATTTATGTAAATCAACAATTGTTTTATCATAAGCATCTTGTTTGGATAAGAACAATCCAAATAAGGCAACGAGGGTTGCTAATAGTGCATTTCCTACAAACAATGATTTTTCTAAATTAGCTGCTAATCGTTGATGTGCGAAGAAAACCAAATAAATCACAATGCCAATACCTAAGACTATGGGAAAATGTAATAGCAAGGGATGGAATTTCCCAAGCCAAGCTAAACCTAGATTGATTTTTGTGGAATCATTAAATATGGCTAAAATGATAAGGAGTGGATTTAATAACCATAGTAATCCTTCACCCCATTGAATAAATTTTTTAAAGTGCATGCTTAACTAATAATTTCATTAACTACTTTACCAGCGACATCAGTTAATCGATATCTTCTTCCTTGGTGTTTGAATGTAAAACGTTCGTGATCAATACCCATCAAGTGCATTACTGTTGCTTGAAAATCGTGCACATGAACGGGCAATGAATTAATATTATAGCCAAAGTCGTCTGTTTCTCCGTGCACGCCTGGCTTTACACCACCGCCTGCCATCCAAATAGTAAAACATTTTGGATGATGATCTCTTCCATAATTATCTTTAGTTAAAGCACCTTGACAATAATTAGTTCTTCCAAATTCTCCACCCCAGATGACCAATGTTTCATCTAACAGACCTCTTTGTTTTAAATCTTTTATCAAAGCAGCAGAAGATTGATCTACATCTCTACATTGTCCTTCAATTTCTTTAGGTAAATTACCATGTGTGTCCCAACCTTGATGGTACAACTGCACAAATCTTACTCCATTTTCAGAAAGCTTTCTAGCCAATAAACAATTGGCTGCATAGGTGCCCGGAATTAAACATTCTGGACCATACATTTTTACAATGGATTCTGGTTCATTTTGTAAAGAAGTAATTTCTGGAACTGCCATTTGCATTCTATAGGCCAGTTCATACTGTTGTATTTTAGTAACAATCTCAGGATCACCAATCTTATCATAAGAAGCTTGATTTAGTGCAGCTATTTCGTCCAGCATCACACGTTTATCTGTACGTTTAATAAATTCAGGATCGGTTAAATATTTTACTGGCTCTTCTCCACTACTAAATTGAACACCTTGGTGTATTGAATCTAAAAAGCCGTTGTTCCATAATTTTGAATAAACCCCTTGTCCATTTCCTTTTCCCTTACTTAGTAAAACACAAAATGCAGGTAAATTTTTATTTTCACTGCCTAAACCATAACTAATCCAAGAGCCCATACTTGGACGATTACCTACCTGAGATCCTGTTTGAAAAAAGGTAAGTGCTGGATCATGGTTAATGGCTTCGGTATACATTGTTTTTACAATACAAAGATCATCGGCCATGCTTGCTATATGAGGAAGTGTTTCACTAAACCACGCGCCATGGCTGCCATGTTGAGTGAAATTAAATTTAGTACCAGCCAATGGTAGTTTTGTTTGATTAGCAGTCATACCCGTTAATCGTTGTCCCATTCGAATACTTGCTGGCAAATCAGACCCCTGCATTTTTTGCAGCAAAGGTTTATAATCGAAAAGATCTAATTGAGATGGAGCGCCATTTTGAAACAAGTAAATAACGCGCTTTGCTTTTGGTGCAAAGTGAGGCAATACATTGGTAAAAAGTTCTTCTTCATTGCTTGCATCAAAAATGCCCGGTACCATTAAGGAACCCAATGCCAAACCGCCAATACCTAAACTTAATTTAGATAAAAATTTACGACGATTTTGATTTAAGCCATGCTCTAAAAATTCATTCATATCTGTAGTTTATGATTTTGTAATTGTTTCTTCTAAGTTATAAAGTATAAGTATTGCTTTCATTAAAGCAGCTGTTTCAACCGTATTGTATTTTTTTGTAGGATGCGCATACTCTCCAACGTCTATTGTATTTTTTAATAAGGTTGGATTAGCATTGAAAAATGTAATTTGATTTTCACAAAATGCAGTTAACTTATTTTTTTCAAATTTGGAAGGCTTTCTGATCATGATCGTTTGAAAAGCCTGCTCAATTTTTTCCTCCATGCTTTTATTAGACAAGGAAATATTTTCTGCAAGTACTCTAGAGGCTTCTAGGACAGCAGGATCATTTAACATTGTCAAAGCTTGTAATTGTGTATTGGTGCTTGCTCTCTTGGCTTCGCATTGGTCTCTATTACTAGCATCAAAAACCATCATGCTTGGTGGAGGTGCAGTTAATTTAATAAAAGTATACAAACCTCTTCTGTATATAGAAGGTCCATGGTCTTGCTTGTAAGTAGCCAATACACCTCTACCAGAAGTAGTACTCTCCCATACCCCTTTTGGTTGGTATGGTTTTACACTTGGCCCTCCAATAGCAGTATTTAATAAACCACTTGTGCTTAATACCCAATCTCTCACAATTTCTGCTTTAAATCTAAGACGAGGCGATCTGGTATAATAAATATTTTCAGGATCTTTTTCCAATTGTTTTTTACTTACTACACTAGATTGTTGATAGGTATTGCTCGTAAGAATTTTTTTAATTAAATATTTTATATCCCAGTTGTGTTCCATAAAATCAACTGCTAACCAATCTAGTAATTCGGGATGTGAAGGAAGCTCTCCTTGTAAACCATAATCACTTGAAGTTTTAACTATACCCTTCCCAAAAATCTCCTGCCAAATAAAATTTACAAATACCCTTGCTGTTAATGGATTCTTTTTTTCAACAGTCCATTTGGCTAAGCCCAATCGATTGCGTTCATACTTTAAAGAATCATAAGGCAGAATAGATTCTAATCCTGTAGGTTTTACTTCAATGGTAGTGGGTGCATCATATCTACCTCTGCTTAAAATATAAGTGGGTCTTGCTTTTACCGTATCAGTTAATTTCCAATCACCCATTACAGACACTTCTAATTTATTGGTATCTGGTTGATTGATAAAGGTCATTAACTTATTTCTTTCAGTGGCATCAATAAATACTTTAGGATTTTTTGCAGGAGTAGAAGTACTTACATCACCCTCAAACCCTTTTTCTTTACTCATGTTAAAAAAAGCATACAATTGATAATAATCTTTATTGGAGAAGGGATCGTATTTATGATCATGACACTGAGCACATTCTATGGTTACCCCTAAAATGGCTTTTCCATAAGTTCTTGTTTTATCGATATTGTAGGACACTCTATATTCTTCTTCAATCACACCCCCTTCTTCGGTGTATTTATGATTTCTAAAAAAGGCAGTGGCTAAAATATTTGACTTAGTAGCATTGGGCATTAAATCACCCGCAATTTGTTGAGTTAAAAATTGATCATAAGATAAGTTAGTATTGAAGGCATTGATTACCCAATCTCTCCAAGGCCATTGTGATCTTATATTATCATCCTGGAAACCATAGGAATCAGAGTAGCGCGCTAGATCCATCCATAACAGTGCCATTTTTTCACCATAAGCTGGTTTTTTTAACAACTGGTCAATCAGTTCGGCGTACCAATTTTCACTTGAAACATTATTCCAACGATTTAATTCATCAAAAGAAGGGGCTATTCCTAAAATATCAGCATAAGCCCTTTTGATAAGTGTTTCTTTGGTTGCTGGATCATTGGGACTAAATCCTTTTTGTTCCATTTTTTGTAAAATAAATGGATCGATCTCATTTTTTACCCAACTGCTGTGGTCTACCTCAGGAAGCTTCGCTTTTACTGGAGCCACAAAAGCCCAATGTTTTTCATACTTAGCACCTTGCTCAATCCATCTTTTAAATAAATTAATTTCTTCGGTTGTTAATCTAGTTAAGTGACTCTCTGGCATAGGCATCATGATGGCTGGATCGTTGGATGCAATACGCTTTATTAATTCACTTTTGTCTGGTTGTCCAGGAACAATGGCAAAACGCCCTTTATTTTTTTCTAATTCTCCAAAGGCACTTGCGGGTATATCTAATCTTAAACCAGCTTTTACTTTTGATACATCAGGTCCATGACATGAAAAACATTTGTCTGATAACAAAGGACGTATCTCTCTATTATAGGATACTAGCGCATTGGAAGCTTCCTTTTTTGCATAGGTATACTTAACCACGCCATATACTAGCCCAGTAACAATTAGTATTATTCCTAATAAGGTATATCTTTTCATAATTAATTTTAGTAAAAAATTCAATCGAAATAAAATGCAAGTTTATTATACTCTTGTAAATTTATAAGGATACACTTTTCCTGAAGCCCATTGTGCAACGTAAATACTTCCTTCATCATCAACGCAAACATCGTGAGGATGAACAAATATTTTTTCTTTTTGTGCCATAGGTTGTAACACATTGTTTTCATATACAGGAGCCGTGCCACCTAAATTAGAAACTACTTTATTGTCTTTGTCTAAAATGGTCACAAAGCCAGAATTAACAGTATCTAAATTTGGAGAACGCAATACGGCTGCATATAAATAATCACCTTTAATAACAGGACGGCATACACATGCGCCAGGCAAATGAATTACTTCCAACAATTTACCATCCATAGAAAAACGCTTAAATGCATTTCTAGTTCGATCGGTGATAATTAAGGTAGGCTTGGCATTGCGGTAATCTACACAAATACCATGTGCATTGTCTAAATGTTCATCACCTGTTCCTCTTCCTCCAAATACATTTTTTAATTTTCCTTTTTCATCATAATGCAAAATATGTTGAGCGCCATATCCATCAGCAATGTAAAAATCACCATTGGCTAATACCGTTGTTTCTGTAGGAACAAAAGCTTCCTTTTTTTGATAAGCTGGTACATCTGCAGGGGGGTCAATGGTCAATAAAATTTTACCATCAATGGTGGTTTTATAAACTTGATGGTTATTGGTATCTGTAATAAATAAAAAATCTTCTTTACCATTGTGCTGAACTGTAAGACCATGTGCACCTGGAAATTGGCTACCCCAAGTATCAATAAGACGACCACTTTTATTATAGATGATAATATTATTTTTTGTTTCGTTGGTCAATAAAAGAATTCTTCCTTTTCCATCTTGAATCATTTCATGACAATCATTCACTGGAGTTTTATCTGCATTCAAAGTTCCCCAGTTGGTATTTAATTGGTAAGTCATTCCATTTTGACCATATACTTGCCCTTGAACTGGACGCATTAAATTTTTAGTAAGAAACAATCCAGCAGTAGAAACAACGGTGTTTTTTATAAAAGCACTTCTTTTCATATTTGATTTTTTTATCGTGTTTACTAAGATAAGATTTTTAGCAAAAAAAAGGCCAGTCTCCATTAGAAACTGGCCTTTTTGCGTATAAAATACACGTTAGTTTTTCTACCCCTTAATCATCTATCTCCACTTTAGGATTTACTTTAATAAAAGCGGCTCTTTTAGGTGCCGGAACCACGGCATTTTCGCCTTTCAAACCCTTCCACAACACTTCGGTAAAATCATGATCATTGATACTGTCTTCTTTTTTAAAGTTAAAAAGCTCACTTTTTCTTTGCATGGCAGTATGGGCAGTATTTTTTTCATTGATGTCATAACGCAATGGCTTATAGGTAAAGCCAGTCAAATTAGGCGTTTTTTCAAAACATCTCCAAAGCGGCGTTGCAGCTGCATCGTATTGACTCATTGGGGGCATACCAAGAATTAATTCTATTGTTTTTAAGATAGAACTGGTTGAATACATGGTATGGTCTACAAAATTACGTTTCACGTATCCACCTGCAACAAAGGCAGGGCTTCGATGGGCATCTACATGATCTGGACCGTCTTGTGCATCATCTTCAACAACAAATACTACACTCTCATTCCAAATAGGGCTTTTGCTTAAATAGTCTATAAACATACCTGTTGCCAAATCATTGTCTGCCACATGTGCATTGGGAGAGGGTTTGCCTAATCTCATTCCATCTGTATGGTCGTTTACAAATCTTAATGTGTTTAATTGAGGTACTGCATTAATGGCCAATAAAGAATCAAAATCACGTTTCCATTGTCCCATCCTAACAGTATCTCTTATTTTGGTATCAAAACTTGTAAAATAAGGACAAAAGTGATCTTTTAAAACTGGAATATTTGGTTTGTAATCATCTGCAAACTCACCGTAAGTTCTATAAGATACGCCTGCTCGTTTTGCAAAGTCCCAAATAAAACCATTTTTATTGTTGGCTATAGCTCGGGTACCTTCTGCATCATATCCACCTCCACGACCACCATAACTGGTGACCCAATTTTTTTCTAAATAATCATTGGCATAAGCACCCAATGACCAATTGTGTCCATCGGCACTTACTTCGCCATCCACATAAAAATTATCTAATAAAATAAATTCTTTTGCCAATGCATGTAAGTTGGGTGTAATTCTTTCACCGAACAAACACAAACTTGTATCTCCATTGCCTTCTTTCACATCACCTAAAACTTGATCATAGGTTCTGTTTTCTTTTACAATGTAAAAAACGTGTTTAATAGGAGAAGCATCACCTACTTTTTGAGGTATTACAGAACCTTTTTCTGCATTAGATAATAATTCATTGGTTTTGGTATAAGGTGTGTTTTGATAAACAGCTTGTGCATATAAACTTAATTGTTTATCACTTGGCACATTAATAATACTTAAAGTGCCTTGCATCAACCCACCAATGTATTGAACATCTTTAACGCTTTTTAATAATCCTTTTTGTACACCTAGTTGTGCATTTTTTTTGTAGGGATCTGGTCCTAATGGATTAGCAAAAGAAGTGAATCCTTTTCCATTGGTTACATAAATTTTATTTCCAATAACTTTAACATTGGTAGGATACCAACCCACTGGAATAAACCCTTTTGATTTTGAAGACCCCACTTGGCTCACATCAAATACAGCCAAACAATTGTTATCAGCATTGGCAATGTATAAAGTTTTTTGATCTTCACTTAATGCAATTCCATTGGTAGCAGAACCTGTAGGCGCATCTGGATATAGCGCGCTGTTAAGGGTTTCAATGACTTTACTATTTTTAATATCAATGACTGAAACACTGTTGTCTTCTCCATTGGCCACATAAATTAACTTACCATTTTTTGATATTGCAAAATCATTTGGATGTGTCCCTGTTTTAATTTGATGGCTAATTTTTTGTTGTTCAGTATTGTATACAAGTAATTTTTCATCTCCCCATATGGAAATGTATAATGCTGAATTGTCATTGGATAAAGCACAAGTATAAGCTTCGGCAGGCAGCAATGTTTTTTTGATAATTTTTTTGTTGCTCAAATTAATTTCATATAAACAACTATCGTCCTTAGTGACAACGTATAAAATATTTTTTTGATCATTAATACAAATGCCGGCGGGCGAAATTTTAGTAGGCCATTTATTGCCTAATTTAATTGAATCTACTAAAATTAATTTTTCATTTTTTATATCGTATTTTAAAATCCAATTGTCATTCCCACCAGAAGCGTATAAATTTTTCTCGTCTTTAGAAAAAGCAATACCCAACCAAGACTTGCCAATACTAATATTGTCCACCACTTTATTGGTGGCTACATTGATCAATTGAATACTTTGTTTGCTTTGTCCATTATTCGTAATACCCATGTATTTTTTGGAGGAAGACACTGCTATATTTAAAGGGAAGTCACCAAGTGGTAAACTCTTTCCAGCAGGACTTAATGTCCATCCATTGGGAAGATGTATTTTATTTAAAACGGCTAATTTTGATTGCTGTGCTTGCGTAAGTAAACCAAAAAAAACAGAGGCCAATAGTAATAAATATTTTTTCATGACAAAATTATTTGCATTTAATTAATTATAAAATAATAAGACATCAAGTTATTGAATCTTGGTTAATTCAAAAACATAACTTCCTCCTTTTTAGGAATGATAACAAAAAAATATTATTTAACTAAGTAGCTTTTTATCAAATTGAATTTTTTTAGTAGCATCAATTTTTAACCAAATAAATCCACCTATAAAAACAATTACTCCTATGTAAAGTACTGGTAAATAATAGCCGTAGGTAGAAGCTAGGTAACCAAAAAATACCGTACTCAAATAAGCCCCGGTTAATCCAGCACTGTTCATTGAACCAGATATGGTTCCACTTTTATCTCCCCCTAAGTCCATGGCTACTGCCCAGGCTACCGGAGCCGTTACATCCATAAAGGCCATTCCAATACCCAATGCAATAATTGCAGTGAGGTTGTCATTGACCAATGCAGCGCCTATGATACACAAGCCTGCTACAAATAATCCTACCATGGGAACAATACGACGACCCCACTTCTTACCCCAACGTAAACAAGCGATATCGCTAAGCCAACCTCCTGTAAAACAACCTATTGCAGCTAATAAATAGGGGATAGAAGAAGCCCAAATTAACTGGTCTTTTGCGATGTGCCTGCCCTTTTCTAAATAAGTATGAAACCAACTTTGAAAAAAATAGGCCCCTACTGCATAACATACATCAATAGTAAAAACCACAAATTGGATGATTTAAAACCACTCCAAACAGAAATTTGGTTGGCCTCTTTTTGATTTAATGGCAAATCTCTGGTAGCCAATATATGTTCCAATTCTTCTTTTGAAATTGATTTACATGATGTCGGTTCCTCCTTATGCCAAAAAATCCAAAACAAAGTCCACACCACACCTACAGCCCCCAAAAGATAAAAGGAAGTTTGCCAATTGTATTTTTGCTGAATAGGGAGGACTAAAAAAGGAGTGAGTGCAGCGCCTAAACGGGAAGCCCCCCAAATAGTTGCTTGAGCACGACCTCTTTCTAAAACTGGGAACCATTTAGATAATACAATAGAAGTATTTGGATAGGCACCTGCTTCGCCCATGCCAAATAAAAATCTAACACAAAGCAACATCATAAAACTGGATGAAAATCCGGTCATGATCGTAAAAAATGACCACCACAATACCACCCTAATTAATATTCTTTTTCCTCCAAATCGGTCACCCAACCATCCTGTTGGTATTTCAAATGCAGCGTAGGCAATGGTAAACATACCCAAAATCCAACCCCATTGTACGGTTGAAATATGTAATTCATCCATGATATTGCCACTTGCCGAAGAAAGTGCAATTCGATCCAAGAAAGTGATCATAGATAGTACCGATAAAACGAATAATACCTGGTATCTTTTTTTCATACAATTAGAGATATACACACAATATAAGTAATCCCTTACTTATTTATCTATACAAAAATAGCACCTGTTTATTTTGATTATAACTTATTAAATTTTTAAATTAGTAGTTCAAACCTAAATGCTATTTATGTATTTAAATCCCAATCCATCAGACTTTATTTTAATTAGCCAGCATGACCATTGTGAAGTAAAACAAAATAAAGAAAATCAACACAAATCTTTATTTGCATTAGCCTCCTTTAAAGTAGGAGAGGCTGTTGCCACCTTTGACGCCTCTAAAATTGTTGATACACCTAATTATTTAACTGTACAAATTAGTGAGCAAAAGCACATTCATTTATTTCCAGAATATCTACAATACATCAATCATTCCTGTGACCCCAATGTTTTGTTTAATACCACTACTATGCAACTAGAATGTGTTAAGGATATTGAATTGGGAGATGAACTTTGCTTTTTTTATCCAGCCACCGAATGGCGCATGGCACAACAATTTGTTTGTAATTGTGGCAGACCCAATTGTGTTGGATTAATACAAGGCGCTGCAGATACAAGCGATGAAGTGTTAAAAAGATATAAGCTTACTGATTTTATAAAATCTATGGCAACACAATACAAATCTTTTTTGTTATTGTTTTAAAATAAAAAAACCCTGAGATAAATACCTCAGGGTTTTTATTTTATTGCCTATCACTGCTAATTAAAAATATTTAGTTACACCAGGTACTGCAACAGGATAAAAGCCGTCTGCATTTGGCAACACAGGAGGCTCTGCATTCCAATCATACACTTTTGGGTGAATATCAATTCCTGAATTAATTGCTTTATCCCATTCAATTACTTGACCACTATAAGTAGCCATGCGTCCTAATATCGAAGTCATGCTACTACTTGCTCCATTTTCGGCATCGGCAAATTTGTATTCGCCTTTTGCAATGGCTGCAAATAATTCATCGTGTTCTGTTTGATAAGGATTGTTTTCTAATTTAGTATCATACTGATAAATAACTCTGCCACTATGGTCTTTAATGTTGGCAGCCCCGCAATAAATTTTTCCTTTGGTACCCACTAGCAATTCATCTACCTTACTCATGGTGCCAGGAATATGTCTACACTGACTATTTAAAATAGAACCATCTGCATATTCAAACTCTACAAAATGATGGTCAAAAATTTCACCATGTTCTTTCCCTTTTCTAACCTGACGTCCGCCTAAACCTTGCGCTTTTACTGGATGCCCGCCCTTGAACCAATTGATGACATCTAAGTTATGGATATGTTGTTCTGTGATATGATCACCACACAACCAATTAAAATAATACCAATTGCGCATCTGGTATTCCATTTCGGTTTGACTGTATTTTCTTGGTCTTACCCAAACCCCATCATTGTCCCACCAAGCTTGTGCAGAAGTAATGTCTCCAATTAAATCTTTTCTTTTAAATAATTCACGATATGAATTTTGATAATGTCTTTGTAAACCAACCACTACGTTTAATTTTTTCTGTTTTGCAATAGCAGCAGTGGCTAATACACTTTGAATACCAGCAGGATCAGTTGCTACTGGTTTTTCCATAAACACATGCTTATTTTGTTTGATTGCTTCTGCGAAATGGATAGGTCTAAAACCTGGAGGAGTAGCTAATATCACTACATCTGCTAATGCAATTGCTTTTTGATAGGCATCAAAACCTGTAAACCTTCTTTCTTCAGGAACGTCCAATCTTTTTGCTAATTCTCCAATACTATTATTTATTTCATCTGTTAATGCTTTATGGCAATTGTTTAAATTGTCTTTAAAGGCATCAGCCATCGCAACAATTTTTACATTTTGTTTACTAGATAAGGCTTGCATTGCGGCACCCGTTCCTCTGCCTCCGCAACCTACTACGGCCACTTTTATAACATCATCTGCTCCTGAAAAAAAGTTAGCGTTGGACATCATGGGAGCAGCAATGAGGCCTCCAGCCAAGAGGCTAGTGCCTTTTACAAATTCTCTCCTTGAGTTTTTTCCTGAAAATGGTTTGTTCATAATGGTAATTTTTATTTTATTAATTTAAATACGCGTTAAAAAATTGATTTATTTCTTCTTCTGTTGGTGGATTGCTTGGGCGAACCAATCTGATACCAACTTGTTTGGCTTCGGTTAACCACCATTTACTTTTTGGAATTTGTGGATCTCTTCTGTTCCAGATGGGATCAGAGTGAAATCTTTTTGATGATCTTAAATCAACAGCAGCATCTAAATAACTGCCGCCCTTTAAAGTTTTAGGATACCTAGCACTATTGGGTACAACATTTAATTGTTGGTTGTTTACTTTTTCAAAAGCAGCTGGGTCATAATGATCCAAGGTCCATTCGGTAACATTCCCAAGCATATCATATAAACCCCATGGGTTGGGTAATTTTTGTCCTACTTTATGAAATGTATTGGTACTATTTTTTTCATACCATGCATACTTGTCTAAATTCTTTTCGTCATTCCCAAAAAAGTAAGCAGAAAGTGTACCTGCTTTACAAGCATATTCCCATTCGGCTTCCGTGGGCAATCGATAAAACACTTTTGTTTTTTCATACAACCACTTACAATACATGATGGCTGTACGTTGTGACATACTATTAGCAGGATAACCACCTTCTTTTCCCATGCCCCAACTTAAATCTACATATTGTGGGCTAGGCCTAGTGATGGCATCTACGGGTACATTTTGACTAGTGGTTTCATCTTTCAAAAAAACATCTAATTCATCTCTAGTGACTTCATAGGCGCTCATCCAAAAAGCATCCATTTTTATTTCTTTTTTTGGCCCCTCATCGGCATTACGACCTTTTTCATTTTCATCACTACCAATGGTAAAGCTTCCTGCAGGAATAGGCACCATTTTAAAAGACAAATTACTTCCAGTAATTTTTTGATTGTAAGTGGAATACATTACAACACCTACCTTACCGTCTTGCTTAATTGATTGAGCAATAATTGTTGTTGAATAGAAACAGCAAGAAAAAATTATAATTAAAAGAAGCCCCTTTTTCACAATCGTTTTTTAGTCTATTAAGATAAAACTTATTTTAATCTTTTTGACATTTTTAAGGTTGAATTGTACTTCATGGCTTCCAATATTTATTAAATCCAGGGGTAATATCATATTTTATTTTACCCTCTTGGATGGTTGTAATGAGCAACTGAGCTTGATTTTGTAGAGCCACTTTTTTTGCTAAATCAATGGGTAAAATACTGCAGGCGGTGGCCAGCCAGTCGGCAGTAGCGCCAAGCGGGGCTATTACTGTAACGTTTCTGAGCGAAGTGACCCCATAACCCGTTTTGGGATTGATGATATGTGAATATTTTACCCCTTCATTTTCAATAAACTGATACACGTCTCCCGAAGTGGCTACTGAAATTGAAGTCAATTCAAGTTTTTTTGATAATAAATCATCAGCTGTTTCGGGTACATTCACTCCCACCAACCATCCTTTGCTTTTGAGGGGGGCACCACTTATAGAAATATCACCACCCGCATCTGCTAATGCCTCTTTAATACCACTGCTTTTTAAGTAATCAATAACCCATTGTGCTATGTATCCTTTTGCAATCCCTCCAAAATCCAGTCGCATGCCTTTTTTCGGTAAAAAAATAATCGCCTTTTCACTATCTATTTGAACCTGATTAAATCCTATTAAATGACGAGCAGTTTCAATGGCTGCTTTGGTAGGAAACTCCTGCTTTTTTCTAGCTTTTCGCCATAGCAAGCTGAGTGGGCCAATCGTAATGTCATAAGCTCCTATACTTTTATGATAGGCTTGTTTTGAAAGCAACAGTAGATCCAACATGGCAGGAGATACTTTAATAGGTGTTAAACCTGCACTAGCATTGATTTTATTTACTTCACTCGTGGTATCATAATCACTAAAAATTTGACTTAATGAGTCTATTAAGGTAAAACAATCTTGAGCGATGTGCTTGGCTTTTAAGGAGTCGTTTGTTACAAAAATTAAGTTAAAGGGCGAGCCCATCTTATTTTCCGTAAAAATGTATTTCTTGTTTTGAGCACCTAGTGAAAGTGTAAACAATACTAAAAGCGTAAAAAGGAAAATGAATGATTTCAAACTTGTTCTTATTGATACTTATACCTAAATTTAAGTTATAAAAAAATACAACACCATGGAACGTAGAAATTTTTTAAAACAAAATGTTTTAGTAGGCGGATCACTATTAACAGGAAGTAGTTTATTCGCCAAAAATATAAAAACAAATAACTCATTAGATACCACACCTTATAAATTAAATTATGGGATTCATGATGGCATGTTTTCAAATACTGCCGGACCTGATTTTATAGAACAAATAAAATATGCACACAGCATAGGCTTTAGCGCTATTGAAGACAATGGAATGATGAGTAGAACCCCTGAAATGCAGCAAAAAATAGGAGACACTTTGGCTTCCTTAGGCATGCACATGGGCGTTTTTGTTGTTAATTTTTCTATTAATGATAAAATCAATTTAACCACCGGTACACAAGAGTGGAAAGATAAATTTGTAGCATCTTGTAAAGAAGCGGTAGAAGTGGCTAAAAGAACCAATGCCAAATGGATGACCGTTGTACCAGGAAATTTTGAAAGAAGATTACCCATGGACATTCAAACAGGAAATGTAATTGAAGGATTAAGACCTGGCGCAGAAATTTTAGCAAAACATGATTTGGTCATGGTGTTAGAGCCTTTAAGTGATACGCCAGATTTATTTTTACGTCATTCAGATCAAACCTATGCTATTTGTAAGGCAATCAATAGTCCTTCTTGTAAAATATTATTTGACATGTATCATATGCAAAGAAATGAGGGGAACATGATTAATAATATTGATAAATGTTGGAATGAAATTGGCTATTTTCAAATTGGTGATAATCCAGGCAGGAATGAACCAGGAACAGGAGAAGTAAATTACCATAATATATTCAAACACTTACATGCCAAGGGTTACAAAGGTGTATTAGGAATGGAGCATGGAAAAGTGGGAGCAGGTAAAGAGGGCGAAATGGCTTTGATAAAAGCCTATCGTGATGCAGATAATTTTTAATACCATCAATGAAAAAAATATTTTTATTTTTTTGCTTACTACTTGTTTTTTATTTTTCTACTGCGCAGTCTAAAAAACATAATCTACATTTTTCAACACTTGCAAAACAATGGGATGAAGCGATTCCTTTAGGCAATGGAACTTTAGGTGCATTAATTTGGGAAAAAAATAAATTGTTACGATTCTCCTTAGATAGAGCAGATGTATGGGACAATAGACCCATGAAAGGATTGCATCGTGAAGAATTTAGTTATCAATGGATATACAATCAGGTTCAAAAAAAAGACTATCAACCAGTTCAACAAAATTTTGATCGTCCTTATGACAATGAACCAGCGCCCACTAAAATTCCAGTGGCCGCTATTGAATTTAATTCAACCAGTTGGGGCAATGTAAAAAATGTAGAACTTGATCTTGCATCCGCCACCTGTAAAGTGAATTGGACTAATGGTGTTAAACTTACTACCATCGTGGATGCGAATCAGGCAGTGGGTTGGTTTAAATTTTCAAATTTACCTAAGGCCTTAGGGATTGAGTTAATGGCACCTAATTATAATGGAGCGGTTAAAAATATTGCTGATCCAGTGGGCGGAGATGATTTAGGCCGATTGCAATATGAGCAAGGAACTATTATCAAAGCAGATCATAAAATTGTATATCAACAAAAAGGATGGGGTGGATTGGCTTATGAAGTGACGGTGGTATGGAAAGAAAATAAAACGGGCGAAGTAGAAGGGGTATGGACCATCAAAAGAACGCCTGCATTAAAAAATCAAATTGAAAATGTGCATCCAGCACTTGCTTTAGAAAAAGGATTTGTAAACGCTTATCAAAAACATCTTCAATGGTGGGATCGTTTTTGGAATCAATCCAATTTGTCAATACCAGACACTTTACTTGAAAAACAATGGTATTTAGAACAATATAAATTTGGATCTACCGCAAGAAAAAAAGCGCCACCTATTTCTTTACAAGCCATATGGACTGCAGACAATGGAAGAATACCCCCTTGGAAAGGAGATTTTCACCATGATTTAAATACGCAGTTAAGTTATTGGCCAGCCTATAGTGGCAATCATTTGACTGAAGCCATGGGGTATCTAGATCATTTTGAAGAAAACAAAGAAAATTATAAAAGATATACAAAGTTATTTTTTCAAAAAGAAGGCATTGCTATTCCAGGTGTGACCACTTTAGATGGAACAGAAATGGGAGGCTGGATTCAATATTCTTTATCACCAACGGTAGCTGCATGGATTGCTCAACATTACTATTTACAATGGCGCTATAGTATGGACCGAAATTTTTTAAAAGAGAAAGCCTATCCATTCATTAAAGAATCCGCTACTTTTTTAGAGCAAATAACGGTACTTGATTCAAGTGGAGTAAGAAAATTATTAATGAGTTCGAGTCCAGAAATAAATGACAATAGTTTAAGTGCTTGGTTTGGTCAAACTACGAATTATGATTTGGCTTTAATCAAATTTAATTTTAAAATAGCAGCAGCATTGGCCCAAGAATTAAATCTACATCAAGAAGCGACGCATTGGTTAAAATTAATGAACCAATTACCGGGCTTCGCACTTTCAGCCAATAGCGAAATGTTAATTGCACCTAACTACCCCTACAAAGAATCACATCGTCATTTTTCAAATACAATGGCGATACATCCTTTAGGTTTATTCCAATGGGATAAATCAGATCAAGATAAATTAGTGATACGTAATAGTATTCATCTGTTAGATAGTATTGGTCCCTTAAATTGGTGTGGTTATTCTTATGCGTGGTTGGCTAATTTAAAAGCCAGAGCAAAAGACGGCAATGGGGCAGCGAAGGCTTTAACCATATTCTCCAACGCATTTTGTTCAATCAATAGTTTTCACTTAAATGGAGATCAAACCAAATCTGGATTTTCGAGTTTTACTTATAGACCCTTTACTTTAGAAGGCAATTTTGCTTACGCAGCAGGTTTACAAGAAATGTTAATTCAGTCCTATCAAGGTTTTGTTGAAATTATGCCTGCTATTCCATTTGCTTGGCAAGAAGCATCCTTTACCAATTTAAGAACAGAAGGTGCATTTATTGTAAGTGCCAAAAGGAGCAAAGGCGTCATTAAAAAAGTAAAAATTGTTTCAGAAAAAGGGGGGCTGTTGAAATTAAAAAACCCATTTAATAATTATACATATGAAACAAATAATAATGTACAATTAATTAGCACTGATAAACAGTTTATTAATATTAATTTTAATCCTGGTGCTACCATCACTTTACAAGCTAAATAAAATTTAAAAATTAATTGATAATGAAAAAAAGCATTCTAGTCATCATCGCCTTTACTTTAAGTATAGTAGGTTT
>CAINFN010000265.1 GCA_903848125.1 uncultured Bacteroidota bacterium | reverse complement strand
TACAAAAATTTGCCTGAATTTGCCCCATTTTAAGCCTAAACATTTTTGTCCTTTTTAAATGCTATCTTCACCGCCAATTCAAGTATATGGCAGTTATTAAAGAAGGTTCTAAAGCGCCGGCCTTTAAAGGCGTTGATCAGCACGGCAATACAGTTTCTATAGCCGATTTTAAGGGGCAAAAGTTGGTCCTTTATTTCTATCCAAAAGACGACACTCCAGGATGTACAGCGCAAGCTTGCAACTTGCGTGATAATTATAAAGCCTTGCAAAAGAAAGGGTTACAAATTTTAGGCATTAGCGTAGACTCTGTGAAGTCGCATGAGAAGTTTATAGCCAAATATGATTTACCTTTTTCTTTAATAGCCGATGAGGATAAGAAAATAGTGGACAAATACAATTTATGGGGCCAGAAGAAATTCATGGGCCGCACTTATATGGGCACTAGCCGTACCACTTTTTTGATTGATGAAGCAGGTATGGTTAGACATATTATTGATAAGCCTGATACTAAAGATCATACAAAAGAAATTCTTGCTATTAGTGGTTGGTAATTTTTTTAAATTTTACTTCGCTACTATATATACCAACCAGCTCATTAGATAAGCTAAACCTGTCATCATAAAAAACTGTATGGTGGGCCATTTCCAAGTTTGTGTTTCGCGCTTTACCACAGCCAGGGTACTCATACACTGCATGGCTAATACGTAAAATACCATTAGAGATAAAGCGGCAGCTAAACTATACACCGGTGTGCCATCGGGCCTTACGGCCGCTTTTAGTTTTTCTCTAAGTGAACTATTGTCCGATTCCTCCACGCTATATAAGGTGGCCATGGTGCCTACAAATACTTCTCTTGCTGCAAAAGAAGTCACTAAGGCAATACCTATTTTCCAATCAAAGCCCATGGGCGCAATTACTGGTTCTAATTTTTTTCCTAAAATACCTGCATAAGAGTTTTCTAGTTTTTCACTATTGTACTGCTTCTCTATTTGTTTAAACGTCTTAGTATTTTCAGAATTAGATTGTAAGGTTTTATTATTTGCAGCTACTAATTTTTGTGCTGCATAATTTTCATTTATTTTTTGCATAGGAGCAGAAGGACCATAGCTACTCAAAAACCATAAGAGTATACTTATTACAATAATTACCTTACCTGCATCTCTTACAAAAATGCCTGCTTTCTGTATCATGGTAGTTCCTACATTTTTCCAACGAGGCGCGCGGTACACCGGCAATTCTAATATAAAATAACTTTTCTCTTTAATATTTATAAACCATTTTAAAACCATACTTGCTAACAAGGCCATGATAATACCCATCAAGTATAAGCCCATCATGACCAGTCCTTGCAAACTTAAAAAACCAAAGTACATTCTATCATCTATCACCAGCGATATTAAAATAGTATATACAGGAAGCCTTGCACTGCAACTCATAAAAGGCGTTACCAGTATAGTCAGTAATCGTTCTTTTTTATTTTCAATATTTCTGGCACTCATAATAGCAGGCACTGCACATGCAAAACCACTAATCATGGGCATGACACTCTTTCCATTCAAACCTACTTTACGCATAAGTTTATCACTCAAGAAACTTATGCGCGCCATATAACCTGTGTCTTCTAATAAGGTAATGAGTCCAAATAATATCATGATTTGCGGTACAAATACCACAATGCCTCCAATTCCCGCTACCAGTCCATTCACTAATAAGTCCTCCCACCAAACATTGGGTAGCACTGTGTTTAAATAAGTAGTCAAATGGGTAAATATCCATTCAATGCCATCCATGGGAAATTTCGCCATCCAAAAAACCGATTGAAATAAAACAAACAATACAGAAAGTAAAATAGCATAACCACCTACACGATGTAAAAAAATAGAATCTAATTTTTCTGATCTTTTTTTATTGGCAGTAGGATCGGGGGTTGTCACCCTTATTTTCATTATTTCACTAATATGACTATAGCGTTCTAATATTTCTTGGGCTTGGGTTTTGGTATGATTAAAATCGTTGTCAATTTCAATTTGTTGAATTTCCTGCTGCATTTCAGCATCTAATGGAAATGTTTCATGATGCATTAAATAATGCAGCGCTGCATAATCGCTATGGGTAGGATATAATTTTTTAAAAGCGTCAATAGCAGCTGGCGCTAATTTTTTATTATCAATAAAACTTTCCTGATTTTTTGATCGCGTAGTTTGAATGATATTGGTTAATGCCGTTTTTAATTCTGTAAGTCCTTTATTTTTTCTGGCGTCAACAGCTACCACAGGAATACCTAAATCTTCTTGTAGTCCTGCTATATCAATTTTAATTCCTTTTTTAGCCGCTAAATCATTCATGGTAAGTGCTAATACTACTGGAATTTTTAAATCTATAATTTGACTACAAAAAAGTAAGTTTCTTTTTAAATTACTTGCATCTGCAAT
>CAINFN010000264.1 GCA_903848125.1 uncultured Bacteroidota bacterium | reverse complement strand
TGTAGTTCAAAGGTAAAACTATTCAATAAAATGCGAGTATCGTTAATGTACTGACAAGTATCAGAAGAGACAAGAGAGAACACTCGAGCAACGTAAAGAAAAGTGCTTCCACCAAATGCTTAACAAACCTCTTGTCTCTTTGTGGATATTTTCATAACTTCCTGGCGATGGCAAATCGCTGTTTTTGCCTTGTAATTTATTGATAATTCCTTGAACAAAGTCGCTCATGTCTCGGCTGCTGTCTTTTTCTCCAAACTTCAAAATGCGCCAGTCTGCATCCGGCCTCGATCTCGAAACCCTCCATCATGAAATCAAAGACCATCCTAACTGTTTTTCTATTTATGAGCCTTTTGTCTAATGCACAATCTGATACTAGTGCAAAAGCCCCTGAGGCGGCTACTAGCTATACCATTTATTTTGATGGTTATTATAAGAGTGATTTTTCAAAACAGTCAACCAATAATAAAACCAGCTTTACCAATTCGAATCAATCTCTACAATTAGGTATGGCATCTATTAAGATAGACCGTACCAATGGAAAATTTGCTGGAACACTTGATCTAGGTTTAGGAAAAAGAGCCGAAGAGTTTTCTTATCATGACAATGGGGTAGCCACTATTTTCAAACAAGCTTTTATAAGTTACGCACCCAATTCAACCTTTAAGTTTACTGCTGGAAAATGGGCGACACATGTTGGAATTGAATTATTGGATGCCTATTCTAATAGAAACTATAGTATCAGTTATGGTTTTACTTACGGTCCATTCTTTCATACTGGGATTAGGGCGGATATTGCTTTGGGTGGTAAATCAACGATGATGATTGGGGTAGCACAACCAACCGATTTTGTTAGTTCCTCTTCTCCAGATAAAATGGTCATCGCGCAATTTAGTACTGGAACAAAAGATGATAAGTTAAAAGCATTTTTGAATTATCAAGGAGGAAAAGACAAGTCTCAATTTAATTTAGTGTTAAATGGTGTGGTCACAAGTCAATTTGGAATTAATTATGATGGCACAGTGGCTACTATAGCTGGGGCCAACTGGAGCAGTAATGCATTGTATGTTAATTATGATCCCACTGCAAAAGTGGGTTTTACATGGAGAACTGAGTTTTTTGATGATACCAAAAGTGCTGTAGGGGTAGGTACCTCCATATTTCAAAACACATTCTCTGCTAATATCCATTTTGCAAAATTGACTTTAATTCCCGAATTAAGATTTGACAATGCGAAAGACAAAATTTTCATAAATAACAATAGTCACTTAAATCCCTATGCAGGTAATTTCTTACTTGCTGCGGTATATAAGTTTTAATTTTTTTTATAGTTCAGGTTTATGGTTTTTAAGCAAGCAATCGTTAAAATCAGGGCTCCATTTCCATGGGGCCCTCTTTATTTTGTGGAAAATTGATAGTGAGAAGCTATTTAAGATGTACTTTTAGGGAGACAAATTTGTCAATCTAGGGTGCATAACCAAGCACTTGCTTAAATCAATTTTTATGTTATTTATACTTCTAGGCGTTGTTTTATTTTTTGCAGCGGGCGCTGTACAAAATCTTAATTTACCAGTGGCCATTCCTACTGGGACCATTCGTAGTATTGGGTTGGTGGTTGTTATTATAGGAGTGCTTACTTCTTGTATCAAACAAATAGATGCAGGCCAAATAGG
>CAINFN010000263.1 GCA_903848125.1 uncultured Bacteroidota bacterium | reverse complement strand
TGAAAAAAGAAAAATTAAATTAAGTATTAAAGGCATTCCTTTTCCTATTTATAAAGCGGCATACTCTTCTATATATGGCCCAACGGCTGTAACACCTGAAGGAAAATATTTTTCAATGCGTTTACCTGCTTTAATGGATGCAGGTGCTTTGCAACAATGGTATGCCATGAACAAGGCTACAAATTTTACTGAATTTAAAGCAGCTGTGGCACAAAACCATTTAGCAATGTTTAACATTATGTATGCCGATAAGTACGATACCATATTTTATATCTCTAGTGGTAAAATGCCTTATCGTAATGCCGATACTAGTTATCACTGGAATTCAACAGTACCGGGCAATACAAGGGCTACGCTTTGGACAAAATTTAAACCTTTAAACGAATTTCCGCAATACACCAATCCTAAAAGTGGCTATCTAATGAACATGAATCACTCTCCATTTTTAGCTACTGCAGAAAGTGAAAATTTAGACCCTAAAAATTTCGACCCTAAAGATGGCTATGAATTATACCACGATAATAGAAGCCGTCGTGCCAAAGATTTAATAGACCCATTGGATAAAATTTCCTACGCCGATTTAAAACGTATCAAATTTGATCGTCAATTACCATCTACTATTTTATTCCCTTATGGCTTTACGGCAGATACGATGTTTTTAGTAGATGAAAATAAATATCCAACCCTGTCTCCACTTATTAAAGCATTAAAAACTTGGGACCACAATACCAATCCGGAAAGTAACGGGGCGCTTATTTATAATTTAGCTTATTATGAAATACCTAAATTAATGGATGGCAGAAAAAATGATAAATTAACCACGCAAGAAGCGATAGCCACCTATCAATATATTTATGATTTTTTAATGAAAAATTACAACAGACTGGATGTAAGTTTAGGTGAAATGCAAAGATTAGTAAGAGGGGATGAAAACTGGCCACAAGGAGGTATGCCCGATGTACTCGCAGCAGTGCAAACAGAACCTTTTGGTGTAGCACAGCGCAAAATGAATAGCGGTGATGCTTATATTGGATTTGTTCGTTTTCCTAAAGATGGAAGTTTGCCTTTGATTGAAACCGTGAATACTTTTGGAGCTAGTTCAGTGAAAGGGAATAAACATTATGCTGATCAAAGAGCCATGTATCAAGCTCAGCAAGTAAAAAAAATGACCTTAGATAAAGAAGTGGTATTAAAAAATGCCGAAAGTATTTACCATCCTCAATAAAATTTGTTCTAACCAATTAATGCGCACTTTTAATTGAATGTCAACTCATCCACCTTTAACGTACACAATAGTTAGAGCCTAGCGGTAATAATGCTTTTGTCTAAGAAAGCTTTGGTGTCGTATATAACCGTTTGGCTGGTAGCTTTCAAACTTGCATAATCCAATGACTTAAAAAAGTCATGTGCTACAGTTAATACAATGGCATCGTAGGTACTTAATTTATTTATTAAATTTATTTGATGCTTTTCAAGTACCTCTGCAGCATTGGCAAAAGGATCAAATGCAAAAACTTCTAACCCTTGCTCTTTTAGTAAATGATAAATTTCAAAAACTTTTGAATTTCTACTATCTGGGCAATTCTCTTTAAAAGTAACGCCCAGCAATAAAACCTTTGCCCCTTTGCTATTTATTTTATTTGTTGATAATAGTTGAACCACCTTATTGGTAACAAATAAACTCATTTGATCATTTACATGCCTACCTGATAAAATGACTTGTGGGTCATACCCTAAGCTGGTTGCTTTATGTGCTAAATAATACGGATCCACTCCAATACAATGTCCTCCCACTAATCCTGGCTTGAAGGGTAAAAAATTCCATTTGGTGGCAGCGGCTGCTAGCACATCTTGCGTATCAATATTCATTCGATCAAAAATTAATGCTAGCTCATTCACAAAAGAAATATTAATATCTCTTTGGGCATTTTCAATTGATTTCGAAGCTTCTGCTACTTTAATACTTGGTGCTTTATGCGTTCCAGCTGTGATTATACTTGCATACAAAGCATCTACCTTATTGGCAATTTCGGGTGTAGAGCCTGATGTAACTTTGATAATTTTTGTGAGTGTATTAATTTTATCTCCAGGATTTATTCTTTCTGGAGAATAGCCACAATAAAAATCTGTATTAAATTTTAAACCACTTGCTTTTTCTAAAACGGGAACACAATCTTCTTCTGTACAACCCGGATAAACAGTACTTTCATAAATAACCAAATCGCCACTTTTTAAAATTGATCCTACCATCTCTGACGCTTTTAATAGGGGTCTTAAATCTGGTTTTTTTTGACCATCTACAGGGGTGGGTACCGTAACAATAAAAACAGAACAATTTTTTAGGGTACTTAATTCATTCGTAAATACCAATTGACGAGCTTCTTGAATTTCTAAAGCGGTAGATTGTAAGGTATGATCATGCCCGGTTTTTAACTGCTCAATTCTACTTGCATCAATATCAAATCCAATTACTTTATATTTTGAAGACAATGCCAAGGCCAAAGGTAGGCCTACATAGCCTAATCCTATAACAGCAATAGTACCATATGTAAATTGTTGATTGTCCATTTCCAACCAAAGTTAATGGTCTACTTAGTGATGACCATAATTTTTTTCTCCGGCAGTAATGCTCACTTTTAATCTATTTTGTGGAGGAGGTAAAGGGCAGGTGGCAAAAGCAGTAAATGCACATGGAGGATTGTACGCTTTATTAAAATCTATTTCAGTATTTCCACTACCGTCTGGTTTAGGTATATCAATAAATCTTCCTGCACCATAAGTAGTTTTACCTGCCGTCTCATCTCCAAATACGATAAATAAATTAGGCCCACCTTCATCAATCACGTCTAAAGAATACTCTTTTTTGTCAATGGTAAATAATAATCGACCAGCGCTTTTTTGTGCAGTAGTTTGACCTAATACATTTGTAATCATTAATAAATCTTGCACAGGTTGAACCAATACCGCTTTAAGACGCCAATTTGAATCCACAGAAAAACGATCAATGCCCTTAAACTCTTTTAAGGCAGCTGCTTCTAAATTTCTAAGTCTAATGCCCACTTTATCCTCTCTTTTAATGACTGACCATCTAAAATGGGACCAATCCATCACTTTTGCTTTTCCCTCCTTATTAAAGACAACAACAGGTGTGGTTCCTTTAGTTTCTATATTATTGATTTTTACAGTATTGTTATTCTTATTCACCCATACAACAGAATCTCCCTCGTAAATAAAGTCACCTAAATAAGCTGGAAATTCATTATGCTGGTATCGACTATCATTTCCTTCGGCCTTGCCAAAAGTATTCACCCCTTTGTTTAGCCAAAAAAGGCCCTCTAAATTTAACCAGCCGTTGGGTTGCTTTAAATCATTCTCTCTTTTTTTATGCCAATCATTAATGGATTTAACATAGTTATTGGTTCCTTGAGCAAATAAGCTAAGCTGGCTTGATATTAGTATAATTAGTAATAAATATTTTTTCATAGTATTAATTTTTTTCATCTTAAACATCAGTGTAAAATTACACTTTTTAAGTGGACCTTCAAAAGAGGAATCTTCAAATAAGCTTAAAATATTAAAAATGAAATAATTATTAGTTTTAATTAAATTTAGGGTGAAGAATCCTTCTCTATGAACTTTAATAAAATCATCGTTTGCTTATTAATTTTATCTTTTGTCTTTTCTTGTAAAAAAGAAGTGACAGTGAGTGACGCTAATACAACCCCAACTAGCACTGATGTAAACAATTGGATCTATCAATCTATGAATACCTATTATTTATGGTCTACCAATATGCCCGCATTAGCCAAAACAAATTTGACCATTGACCCAATGAATTATTTTACTTCTATTTTATATGATTATGGCAACACGGACCGATTTTCTTGGATTGATAGTAGCTCAACTAATTTAATCAATCAATTAAATGGTGTTAATAAAATTTTGGGGGTAAAATTAAATTCTTTTTTAATAGACAACACAAAACCCAGTGGTGATATAGCTTTAGTGATAGCTTATGTGATTAAGGGCAGCCCTGCAGAAAAAGCAGGCTTAAAAAGAGGAGATATTATTTTAACAGTTGATGATCAAACTATCAATGCAAAAAACTATAGTACCATTTTACAAAATACTACTTTGAAATTAGGGCTAGGCACATTTGCAAATAATGCTTTTAGCAGCACAGGGAAAAATTTAACGCTTACAAAAGTTGAAATACAAATAAACCCAATTTTAATTGACACCGTTATCAATTGGTCTGGCAAGAAGGTTGGGTACTTTTCTTATATTCAATTTTTAACCATCTATGATGATAGTTTAAAGGCCGTATTTGGTCGTTTTAAATCCAAAGGCATAAATGAACTAGTCATAGACCTTAGATACAATGGGGGTGGTTATGTCTCTTCCTCGGACTTGCTTACCGATTTAATTGTAAAGGACTTGGGTGCTCGAGTAAACAATGTAATGAACAAAAAAATTTACAATGATACTTATACGCAGGCTTTAACAAAACAATCTGGCAATAGCGCTTTTGTTACGAATTTTCAAAATGAACCTAATAATATAAGTAACTTAAGTAGGGTTTTTATGCTCACTTCAAACAACACGGCTTCGGCCAGTGAGCTCATCATTAACAATCTAAAACCTTTTATGGAAGTGATTTTAGTAGGTGAACATACCTATGGTAAAAATGTTGGTTCTTTTACCATTACAGATGATAAAAAAAGATGGAACTATGGCTTACAGCCTATTACTTTTAAAACCGTCAACTCATTAGGGCAGTCAGATTATGGCACTGTAAATGGATTTTTACCTAATTATCAAGTGGTGGACAATGTACTGCCTTATAGATCACTTGGGGATCCTTATGAAACATTTTTTAATACCGCATTAAATATAATTGGACCAGTAGCTTTTCAAACCAATAGTACCATTCAAAGTCAAAAAATAGTGAGAAAACTAGCACAGGCAGCTGCTTTTTCTGATAATAGAAATTTAGATAGGCATGATATGTTTGATGGACCGCCACATGTGCCTATAAAATAATGTAAGGCCCAAACTTTCTTTTTAGTATCTTAGAATTATAAATTAAATTACTAAAAGAGGCTTATTAATATTGAAAAAATAATTTAGAAAATTAAAAATATGAAAAGAATTTACTTACTTATTTTATTTCTTTTATCTTTTACGATTAGCAATTTCGCACAAGGCATTGTAAAAGAAAAACAAGTGATAAAAAGTGCTATTCTAAACAAAGAGGTGCATTATTCTATTTATTTACCAAGCGACTACAATACTAGCGACCGCGCTTACCCAGTAACTTATTTATTACATGGTTTTGGAGATGCCGATGATGGCTGGATTCAATTTGGAGAAATCAATCGTTTAGCAGATGAAGGTATTAAAACAGGTAAAATGCCTCCTATGATTATTGTTACACCTGATGGATTTACAAGTTTTTATTTAAATGCAGCTAACGGCTCATTTAACTACGAGGATTTTTTCATGAAAGAATTAATACCATATATTGAAAAAACATATAAAGTAAAAGCAGAAAGAAATTACAGAGGCATTGCAGGTTTATCAATGGGTGGTTATGGCGCTTTACTTTATGCATTAAAGCACCCTGATTTATTTATCGCCTCTGCCCCATTGAGTGCCGCAGTATGGACCGATAATGATATTATTGCTTTAGACGACAATATGTACAATACTTATTTTTCAAATTCAATAGGTAAAAATTTAAAAGGCAAAGATCGCTTGACACCTACATGGTTAGCAAATAGCCCCATGAGTATCATTGAAAAAAAGACAACCGAGGAATTAGCTAAAGTAAAATATTGGATTGATTGCGGTGACGATGATTTTTTAACGATTGGAAATGCCCAATTACATATAGCACTAACCAACAAAAAAGTACCACATGAATTTAGGATGAGGGAAGGTGGTCACAATTGGACTTACTGGAGAACAGGTGTAATTGATGCCCTTTCCTTTATTGGTGATAATTTTCGCCAAAAATAAACAGATTTGTATGAGTCAGTATAGGTATTTCGTTTAAGTCTTTCCATCACCAAAAAATTCTCCCAAAGCGCGCCAATATCGCCTCGAGTGTCTATCG
>CAINFN010000262.1 GCA_903848125.1 uncultured Bacteroidota bacterium | reverse complement strand
CTGTGTTTTCAATGTCTCAACATTGCCATATAACATTTCTGGAATATAGGCTCCCCCAAAGTCACCGTAGTAACCTTCCGCTGTAGGGTTTTGATAATTTTCATTTACATTAAATAAAGGCATCTATAAAAGTTTTAATTAATTCAATATTTTTAATTCCTGGGCTTGTTTCAAATTTACTATTCATATCTAAGACTGCTAAATCCTTGCCTGCTATGGCTTCTTTCAATACTTGTATTCCTTGTACATCATTGATACCAATACCACCACTTAAGAAAAATGGTTTATTGAAAGGTGTTTTCTTAATGATTTCCCAATTAAAATGCTGACCCGTTCCACCATACAAGGCACTATCGGTATCAAATAAATAATAAGCAGCTACATTTTCAAAAGCAGCAAAATTGGGTAGGTCCTTAGAGACTCTAAATACTTTAATGACAGGAAAGGCTGCATGAATAGTAGCGCAGTAGGAAGCATCTTCCTCTCCATGTAGTTGAATCATATCAAGTTCTGCCTTGGTTGCTATATCAATTACCTTTTCAACAGTCTCATTTACAAATACTCCCACTTTTTTAGCATTCGCAGGTTTAAAGCCAGCGATATCTTCCAAACTCAAACTAGATAGCGCATATCTTTTCGAACTTGGATAAAAAATAAATCCAATAAACTGCGCCCCCTGGCTCGCGATAGCCTCGGCCTGTTCAATATTTGTTATGCCACAAACTTTAAATTGCATCTTAGTTTGTTTTAATTTCTTTTGTAAATAATTCAAATGCCTGAGCTGGATTTTCTTGCTTCATAAAATATTCCCCCATTAAAAAACCATCAAAGCCTTCCTTTTTTAATAATTGATAAGTCTCCACACTATAAATACCACTTTCGGCAATACTTAATTTTCCTTTAGGTAGTTTATTTTTAAGTTCTAATGAATGATTAATATTCACTTCAAAAGATTTTAAACTTCTGTTGTTAATGCCTACTAAATCTACTTCATCACAAATATGTTCTAATTCTGTTTCGTCATGTAATTCCAATAATACTTCCAAGCCTAATGCTTTCGCCTTCATAGCCAATAATTTAGTAGTGGCGGCTGTTAAGCAAGAGGCAATTAATAATATTACTGAAGCGCCATAAGCCTTTGCTTCCGTAATTTGAAACTCATCAATAATAAATTCTTTTCTTAATACTGGTATTTCATTTTGAATGACTATAGATAAATCATCTAAACTGCCTCCGAAAAATTCAGTATCGGTTAATACAGAAATACCCGCTGCACCAAATGCATGGTAGGCAGCTGTTACTTCTTTAACTGAAGCCTTATCATTGATAATGCCTTTAGAAGGTGACTTTCTTTTAAATTCTGCAATAATGCCCGTAGTATGCTGCTTTAATAAATTCGATTTCAAAGAAAGCGCTTGCTTAGAAAATAAAGGCATAGCCTCTAATTGCGAAATGCTAATTTCATTTTTACGCGCAGCCACTTCCTTCAATTTATGAGCAACGATGGTAGCTAATATATTAGTGCCTATGATTTTACTACTCATTGTAAACTAATTAATTTTTCTAAACTTTTATAAGCAGCACCCGATTCTAAACTTGTAACCGCTGCTTGAAAAGCTAATTCATAGGTTTCATACTTGCCTGTTACAAATAAAGCCATGGCCGCATTAGATAACACCACTGCATTTTGCGACCAGGTTCCCTTGCCTTGAATAATATTTTTAAATATAGCTGCCGCCTCTTCCACGGTCTTACCTCCATGTAATTCTTCACTAAATACTTTTTTCTTACCCAACTGATAAGGTGTCATAATATATTCACCTTTATTGGTAATCACTTTTGTATCGGTGGTTAAAGCAATTTCATCATAACCATCTAAACTATGTATTAAAGTAAAATCTTTACCAATGGACTGCAACAAATAATTGTATATTCTTGCCATCTCTAAATTATACACACCAATTAACTGATACTTTGGCTGAGCGGGATTCACAATGGGCCCTAGCATATTAAAAAAAGTACGCACACCTATATTTCTTCGAATAGGACCTACCGTTTTTAAAGCAGGGTGAAATAAAGGCGCATGTAAAAAACAAATTCCCGCCTCTTTTACTTCTTTAGATAAAGCCGCTTCCTCATTTTTAAATGTATACCCTAATTGCTCCATTACGTTGGAAGCACCACTTACACTGGAAGCGCCATAATTACCATGCTTCACAACTTTCTGCCCTGCCCCTGCAACGATAAAACAAGCTAATGTAGAAATATTAAATGTATCTTTCCCATCACCACCTGTTCCTACAATATCAATAGCATCATCCACCCCTAAATTCACTTTCACTGCTAATGAAAGTAAGGCATCTCTAAACCCCATCAATTCCTCAATGGTAATACTGCGCATTAAATACACGGTGACAAAGGAAGTAATTTCATGTTCATTATACTTGCCCTGAGAAATTTCCACAAGTACTTCCCTAGCCTGCTCTCTGGTCAAGGTCTTATGCTCAAATAAATATTGTAATAATTTTTTCATACTTATTTTTTTAACCAATTTTTTATAATGGT
>CAINFN010000261.1 GCA_903848125.1 uncultured Bacteroidota bacterium | reverse complement strand
TTAAATAAAATTTCTATAAAAAATTTCGAATCTCAGCGAAACATAATAATTGATTTTATTATGAATTTTATGGAAAAACAATCAAGTAGTGAACTTTTACCAGAAGAACAATTACAAAATATTAATAGGATTGGTCATTATAGCTTTTGATCCATCTAACATTAAAAAATTATATTTTAATAATTGATCTGTACTATTGTCATACCCTACATTTTTAAAATTAAAGCCAGTAGTCCATTTTAATCCTAAGAAATTTTTTGTAATGTCCCATTTAATACTGTTTTCTATATCATTGGAGGTATAATCAAAAGTTCTCTGCCCTTTGTCAGGAACTAAATTATTTTCATACTTTTCATTTATGTTGTTTAAATGATTTCTGCTAATAGCAAAATTCCAAAATCCATTATTAAATAATCTTTTCAAAGAAGCACCCACCGTATAATTCCATTGATTGATAGAAGGACTTGTATTTAATGCATAATTCTTTTGAGGGGTCGAATTTCTTGGCGCTACAAAATAAAAATTATCAATGGCTCCAATACCTAAAAAGGTAAGTGTGGTTTTAGCATCAATATTGTGGGTGATTTTGTACTGAAAATCCCAGAAATTAGGACGAATGGGTAAGTCTAATACATGAAATAAAAATTGCAAATAACTTCTTCTTGCTGAAATTAAAAAAGTGGTTTTTCCAGAGGAAGACAATGGCCCTTCTAAAGTAGTTGCTAATTCGGTAGCGCCCATTCTTATATTGCCTTGTACTTTCTTTGTATTGCCTCTTTTTTGTTTGAATTCAAAGACAGAAGATAAAGCATTGTCAAATTTAGCATCAAAAGCCGAAGAGGAGAGTTTAACTTCATCTATGAAAGATACATTCAATATACCTTGTGGGCCACCAGCACTGCCTTGCGTACTGAAATGGTTGATTACAGGAATTTCGATCCCATCTAAATAAAAAATATTTTCATTGGGGGCACCACCTCTTACAATAATATCATTTCTAAAACTATTACCTGTACTTGCCGATCCAGTTATACCAGGTAAGGATTGAACTACTTTTGAAATATCAAAATTACTTCCCGGACTTGACTTAATTTCTTCTGCAGTTAATCGCTGAACACTTAATGGAGTTTCTAAAGTGGCAGCACGTACCGTTTTTCTACTTCTACCCACCACCACATCTTTCAATACAATATCTAATGGAGTTAACTCAACAGTGGTTGTATTTTCATTTCCAGTACTCACTATAAAATTAAAAACTGTTAATGGTAGGCTTCCTAATGAAGTAAATTTTAATTGGTATTGACCCGTTGGAATAGCTTTAAACTGAAAATTACCTAAACTATCTGTAGCAGTAGAATAGGGACTATTTATTAATTGTACGGTTACGCCTGCAATTGGTTTTTGGGTATACTTATCTATTACCCAACCAGATAAATTCCCTTTTGATTGAGCATGCACATGGGTTATGAAACAAAGCAAGACTATAGTGAATAACCATTTCATTCTTAATTGGAATTTCATACTAAAACAAAAAAATGATTAAAAAGTTGGAATTTTATCCGCTATAGATATTGAAACCATTGTCTGTTGACATCCCAGGCTTCAAATGCTTTAGCCACATCAGCTAAAAATTTAGAACCCATAGCCCCATCTACAATTCGATGGTCGTAGCTCATGGAGATATACATCATATGCCTAACCAAAATGGCATCTCCAGAAGGTGTTTCTACCACAACAGGACGTTTTTTAATAGCCCCTATAGCCAAAATAGCAACCTGTGGTTGATTGATAATTGGCGTCCCCATAAGACTTCCAAACGTTCCTACATTGGTAACAGTGAAAGTGCCACCTTGGGTATCCTGAGGATTTAATTGATTGTTACGTGCAGCTATAGCTAAGTTATTTACTGCTTTACTTAAGCCAACAATACTTAATTGATTGGCTCCTTTAATTACTGGAACAATTAAATTACCAGTTGGAAGGGCAGTAGCCATGCCTATATTAATGTCTTTCTTTAAAATTATTTGTTCACCTTGTAAACTACTGTTGATCATTGGATATTGTTCCAAAACGGAAGCAATACATTCTAAAAACATAGGAGTGAAAGTGATTTTGATGCCTTCTCTTTTTTCAAAGAGTTGCTTTACTTTATCTCTCCAAACCACCATATTGGTCACATCAGCTTCAACAAATGAGGTAACGTGCGCGCTAGTTTGAACGCTATCCACCATGTGTTTTGCAATTAATTTTCGCATCCGATCCATTTCAAGAATCTCTGTATGTCCTTGTACCAATACTTCCGCTGGATTTGCCAGCTTTGAATTGATTGAGGCTGTTAATAATCCTTCATTCGTATCATAAATAGAAGTTGGTTTTATTAAAATACCTTTAGTATCTATACCTGAATTAAAATTATTATTAATTTGGTTATCAGCTGATTGATTGTTATTACCTACTATTTTTTTATTAGTTATATAAGCGATAATATCTTTTTTGGTAATTCTTCCCTGAGCACCTGTTCCCATGATGAATTGAAGTTCTTGCATACTAACTCCTTCATTTTGTGCAATATTCATTACCAAAGGGGAATAAAACTTAGACTCAACTATTGTTGATTCATTGTTTGCTGGAATGTAAGGAATAGCTATTTCTTTTTCAATAGGGGCTTCCTCTACCTTATTTTCTTCTTGTTTAGATGGTTCTTTAGCTACCATTACCATTGGGGTAATTGGGTCAACTATTTCCTGTTGAGTTTGAATTTTTGCAATCACCGTACCAATGGGTACGATACTGTTCACTTCAAATAAAATTTCTGTAATGATGCCTTCGACAGTAGAAGGGATTTCGCTGTCTACCTTATCGGTTGCTATATCTAAAATAGTTTCATCTAGTTGAACTGAATCGCCCACCTTCTTGTGCCATTTTAAAATGGTCGCTTCCATGATACTTTCACCCAACTTAGGCAAAACCAAATCGACAATTGGCATAAGGGTTAATTTTGGCAAAAATAAGACTAAATCTTATTGATTATTAGTAACCTAAGCAAATTTATAGCCTGACTGGCCGTAACTTCTATATTTCTGGCTCTATCAAACCTTAAATAGAACACTTTAGACACCACTTTTTCCTTATTGGCAACCCCAATCCAAACCATCCCTAAGGGCTTTTCATTGGTTTGACCACCTGGCCCCATAATACCACTTACTGATACAGCATAGTCTGTATTCATTTTTGCTCTTACAGCCAAAGCCATTTGTTCTACAGCTTCTTTACTAACTGCACCCACAGTTTGTAAAATAGTAGAGGATACGTCCAAAAATTCTGTTTTGATACGATTGTCATAACTAATGATGCCTCCAGTATAAAACTGGGAAGAGCCTGCATGCTTTGATAGCAAATGTCCAATATATCCACCCGTGCAACTTTCAGCAGTCGCTACCGTTTGTTGTTTAGATTTCAATAAATTACCAACCACCACTTCCATGGGTTCATCAGCATCCGTTACTAAATATTCATTTACAGCTAATTTTAATGATTCAAAATAACTGTCTAATTCTTTATTTAAAATGGCGTCATCTTTATTTGAACTAGTTAATCTGAGTCGAACCATTCCAAAATTGGGCAAATAGGCCAATTTAATGTTGGGTGGTAATGAATTTTCAAAGGCAAAGATTAACTCAGCTAAAAAGGATTCTCCAATTCCTGCTGTTAATAAAGTACGATGTCCAATAAAATTGGGTTGAAAAGCTTTTTGAATGATTGGTATGACATGCGTTGTAGTAAGCCATTTCATTTCATGAGGCACACCTGGTAGTGAAAAGAAAAACACCCCATTCTTTTTAAACAACATTCCAGGAGCAGTACCTTTTTCATTAAACAAGACCTCACAAACGTCTGGCACTTCGGCCTGTTTGCGATTTCTGTCAATCATTGGGCGCTTGTGTATGGTTTCAAAAATATAAGTGATGTGCGCTAAGCTTGGTTCATGGATGACCATTTTACCTCCAAAATAATGGTTCAATAAGGGCTTGGTAATATCATCAGCAGTAGGGCCTAATCCACCTGTTATAATAATAATTTGACTTTTTTCTGCAGCCTCGTCTAATGCCGCTTTAATGTCCTTTGCATCATCTCCAACAGCAATTCTAGATTTAACAGCTACGCCTATAGCATTTAAAGATTGAGCAATAAAGGCACTATTCGTATCAATCACTTGGCCAATTAAGAGCTCATCTCCAATAGTTATTATAGTTGCATTTATTGACTCCATTCAGAAAGAATATTTGATTGCAAAGTAAACTAAAATGTAGGGGTTTAACTAAAATAAACGCTTAGTTTTTCGTGCATTAAAGGAGGCATGCTAGCTCTATTTCCTAATTTATCATCCATAAAATACAACTTTACCATACCCACTGTTAATAGCTTTCCTTCCTCATTGTAAATTTCTTGGTCAAAAATGATTCGGTGATCGGTGGGAAGTGTTTTAATTTGAGATTTAATAGTCAATAAATCGTCATATCGTGCTGGTCTTAAATATTTAATGTTCAATTCTACAACAGGTAACATAATACCTAATTCTTCGATGATTTTATAGCTAAAACCAAGTTCTCTAAAGGATTCCACTCTTCCTACCTCAAAATATTGAGCATAATTGCCATAATAGACAACATTCATAGGGTCAGTTTCTGCATATCTAACTCTCACAGTTGTTTGATGTTCGTACATATATATTGTTATTGTGCACAAATTTACGACTGAAATCTGTTTTTCCACAATATGCCCTATTATTTAATCGTTTTACAAACAGAGCTTAATTTTAACCTATTATTAAACACAGCCATTCAATGCGATTCATTAAAGGTTTTATATTATTTATTGTGCTGATCAATTTTTGCAACTTTAAGGCCGCTGGTCAAAATGCTCAAATTAATCACCCATTCAATGCTTTGTTTCAACAAGGGGTACAAGATTTAAAACAAGGCGACACGATTGCCGCTTTTCAACACATACAATCTGCGTTTACATTTTTTCCTAAACGAGATGATATAAGTTATTATTATTTTTCGCTTTTGTTGATTTTGGACAAGCCTCATGCAGCGGAAGCGACGACTACTTGGTTAAATGAAACTAATAATAAAATTTACCAATCCAGAATCAATTATTTATTAGGGAAGTATTATTTTAAAAAACAAGAAGACGATAAATCTAAAAATGCTTTTGCCAAAGTGCATATTGAAGAGTTAGAAAATTTAGAAATCATTGAAATGAATTATCTGAAAGGATATTTGTATTTCAAAAAAGGAGATTGGGAGCAAGCGGTGGGCCTATTAAATAGCGTAAGCCAAATTAAAGAAAGTCATTATTATACAGATGCCAATTACTATGCTGGTTTTATAGCCTTACAAAAAAAGGATTTTAAACTTGCCTTAAGTTGTTTTAAAATTGCTTCGACCAATAATGCCTATATTAATTTAACCCCTTTTTATATCAGTCAGATTTATTATTTTATGGGGGAGGTGGAAGAGGCTATGGTTGAATGTGATGCAGCTTTAAAGCTACCCGGACAACATTATAGCATACAATTGCAACAATTAATGGGACATTTGTTATTTGAGAAAAAAGAATATCAAAAAGCAATTCCATTTCTTTCTTATTATGTAACTACACATGCACAACCTGACAAACAAGATATTTACCAACTTTCATTTTGTTATTTTCAAAATCAACAATGGACAAAAGCAATAGAAGGATTTAAATCTTTAGCCTCTATTGAGGATTCTTTGGGACAAAATAGCATGTATTTACTAGGAACTTCCTACTTAAACATTGATGATAAAAACGGTGCTAAAAATGCTTTTCTTTTGTGCGCCACTAAAAGTGAAAACTTAGTGCAAAAAGAGATTGCTTTATTTAATTACGGGAAACTATCTGCTGAATTAAAAGAATATAGCAACGCCATTACGTCCTTAGATAAGTTTATTGAAAACTATCCAGCATCAAGCTATTTAAACGAAGCCAAATCGCTTTGGGTTAGTGCTTTGGCATTAAGTAATAATTATGAACAAGCCTTTGACGCTTACAATTCTGTTGAAAAACCATCTTTAGATTTATTAAAATTGTACCCCACTATTTTGTATGGCCGAGCCACCCTGTATTTAAATGGGGGTCAAGTTGAAAAAGGATTTTCATTATTGTATCAATTACTTCATATCCCTTACAATAATAAAGTATTACCAGCTACCTTGTTTTGGATGGGGGAACTTTCGTATAAAATGGATAGGATTCAG
>CAINFN010000260.1 GCA_903848125.1 uncultured Bacteroidota bacterium | reverse complement strand
TGAAGTTCTCTGTAGATTGTTTTGGCTTCTGTTCCATGTCATTTTTGGTTTAATGATTAATGATGGAAACACTCTACTAATTTAGACTATATTTTGTCCACTTTATGCTGACGATTTACACTGGCAAATCATTCAAATTGGCTACATAACCTACGCCAATTCTTTGAGCAGGAGAGGAATGCAACATGGTTGAATTATCAAACTTACTGTAGGTTTGATCTGGAAAAGAAGTATTAAAACCACCCGCAACATTACCTTGTACAATTAAATGATCTGGTGCATCTTTCATCACCAAATTAATAGTTCCTCCTATTGCATCTCCCTCTAAACTAGGGGTTAAGCTTTTACCTACTTCCAATCTTTCTAATAATTCAGAAGGAAATAAATCTAGCGGAATAAAACGATTTTTATTGTCTGGGCTAGGGATTTTAATACCATTCACTAAAGTATTGATGTATCTTTTTTCCATCCCTCTAATAATAGGATAACGTGCTTCGCCTGATCCACTTTTTTCAATAGTTACACCACTTACTCTTTGTAAAGCATTGGCTACTGTAATATCTGGCAATAATTGTATATTTTTTGCAGACAACACATTGATGATTGGGTCTGCCACTTTCTCTAATCTTCTAATTGCATTGTCATTTTCTTTATTACTAGAACTCACCGTTACAGAACTTAAATTGACACTGGTAGAACGTAAATTAATGTCAATGATTTTAGTTTCGTTTGTGTTAACAATTTGAATCTCTTTAGATTCTGTAATGTATCCAGTATAAGTAACTGTGATAACACTTTTGCCAACATTGGTGCTTTTAAACTGATAGGTTCCATCCAATTTTACATAAGTAGATTGCTTGTTCAATGTGACTGTTGCTCCAACCAATGGTTCACCCGAATTAGCATCAAGAACACGTCCTTTAACTCCTTCTGCAAAAACACTTACAGTAATTGAGAATAATAAAATGGAGAGAATAATGCATTTTTGCATTACTTGTTTTGCACTCATAAAAACAATTTTAATTTGAAATGCAAACCTATTGTTTAAGTTAATTTAAAAATGAATTGAATATTAACTTTGGATGACCAGAAAGTTAATAAATTGTTACCGACTCCAAAAAAAGGCCCGGATAGAAATCCAGGCCGATTAACGATTGCTTGCTTAAAACTAATTAATTCGAACTATAAATTTTATAAAGGAATTATTTAATTATATCTCAAGTGGTAAAAATTTTCTCCCCCAAGAAAATTTTTACAAATGTAGCTATCTGTATATAAAAAGTATATTACTAAAATGTTACTAATGTCTCCAGATTATACTATTTTTTTGAACTACCTAAAATGTAAAATCAGGAAGCGCTATTTTAATACCTCCTTGCATTGCTGATTCATGGGCTAGTATGCCTACACAAGTAATATTTGCAGACTGTTTAGCATTAGGAAAAGGGGCTCTGTTTTCATGCAATGCATTTAGAAACTCATTCACTAAATGAGGATGAGACCCACCATGACCAGACCCTTGAATAAATGATAAGTGCTGATTACTGTCCTCATCATATACGCCCTTGGTAGTAAAAGATTGGATTTCCTTAGGCAATAAATGTGCATAGTCTGGGACCGTTACGCGCTCGGGTATTTCACCAACATGGATGACGGGTTGTTCATGTTCCACTTGAGCCCACTCAAAACTTTTTTTGGAGCCATATACATCAAAGCTTTCCCTGTATTGTCTAGCTGTATTAAAAAGAGAACGAGTTACCTCCCCAGCTATATCAGAATTTCTAAATTGTATATGACAGCTTTCAATGGCAAAAGGAGAATTGTATTTTGAAATTAAGTTTTCGTCAATACGACCCGATCCAATACATGAAACTGAACTTGCTTCTTTGCCAATTAATCCAACAATGGGGCCAACGCAATGTGTTGCATAATGCATCGGAGGCAAACCTTCCCAATACCCTGGCCAACCTGCCATTTCTTGCTGATGAGAAGCACGGACAAATTGAATTTTACCTAATTCCCCTTTTGTAAATAATTCTTTTACAAATAAATATTCACGACTATATACCACCGTTTCCATCATCATATATGTTTTGCCACTTTTTTGAGCCGCTTCCACAATTAATCTACACTCTTCTACTGTGGTAGCCATTGGAACGGTACAAGCTACATGTTTGCCTGCATTCAAGGCTTTTATCGTTTGTTCGGCATGGCTTTGAATGGGTGTATTAATGTGTACCACATCAATAGCTGGGTCTTTTAAAAGTTCGTCATAATCTGAATATCTTTTTTCAATATTAAAGGCATCCCCAATGGCATTTAATTTTGCTTTATCTCTTTGGCAAATTGCATACATATTAGCCAATGGATGTTTTTGATAGATAGGTATAAATTCTGCTCCAAAGCCTAACCCTATAATGGCCACATTTATTTTTTTCATATTTTTTTATTTAAATATTTTTTTCATAAAATTCAAACCTGCTTGAGCAAATTCTTCTTGACTATCGGCCAGTGGCTTCCAAATACAAACCGCCTCGGCCAATTGCTGATTCATAGGGGTGAAGCTTTCTACACTAATCACCCCCCTATAATTTATTTTATTTAGCGCAGTGGCATACTCATTCCACGGAGTGATTCCTGTACCTGGAATACCTCTGTGGTTTTCAGAAATTTGCATATGAATTAGATGACTCCCTGCTTGCATAATGGCCTCCATTGGATTTTTCTCTTCAATATTCATATGGAAGCTATCCAAACTAATTTTAGCAGCGGGATGATTGATTTCTTTAACCAATTGACAAACATCTGCGGAGGTGTTTACTAAATCCGTTTCAAATCGATTGATTGGTTCTATCGCCAATTGACAATTGTGCTGCGCTGCTATTTCACAAGCAATGCGTACATTTTTTACTGCCAGATTCCACTCTTTTTTTCTAGCATCAGCAGATAGCATTCTACGTTTACCCACTGCCGAATACATAGGGCCAGCCAAAAAACTAGTACCCCATTGATTGCATAATTTTAAACAAGCTTCTATGTACTTAAAGCATTCTTGATGAATGGCCGGGTCATTACTGGTTAAATCTCTTGAAGCACCAAATGCACCGCATAAAACCGCTGTTAAATTATATTTATCTAATGCTGCCGCTACTTGTTCAGCATCAATTTGACTTGGGTCTTCTACAGCAATTTCTATTGCATCATATCCCAGTTGTGACACTTTTTCAAAAATAGGCGCTATACTTTGTGTGGTAAATGGTGAAACAAATAACCAACTACTTACCCCGAATTTATATTTTGCTGACATGAAATATTATTTAGCAACCACTTTCATCACCCCATTCATATTACGCCAATGACCCGGGAAAGAACAGATATAGGGATAATCTCCAACATTATCAGGTACATTAATGGTCATTGTATACTTTTTTTGCGGATTGACAAGTGGTGTAGAAAACAACACATCGTACATTTTAGGAACATAATTTACTTCTGCACCGTTGGGCTCCATGGCTAATTTATCTGCAGCAGCCCCCACTCTTTCTTTGGAACCGGGTCTTAAAATTAATAAGTTGTGTTGCATGTAATCCACATTATTAAAATTAATTTTTATTGTGCTGCCTGCTTTTACGGTGAATTCAGTTAGATCATATTTCATTTGATTTTTGATGACTGAAATATTGATCGTTTGATCGATAATAGTAGCCACAACATTTTTTTGTTTGCTCATATTAATATGTGTGCCTCTAGCGGATCTTAAAGCCATGTTAATCCATTTGTCATCAGTATTTTCTTTAACTAATAACATCTTATTTAATATAGCAAAAGCTTCTGCAGATGGTTTCATGTCCGCTAATGCAATAACTGCTGCCAATCTTACTCTTAAATCAATATCCTCAAATATTTTAGCATTTTGATACGCACTTAAAGCGATTGGCAATTCCTTAAGCACTTCAACCGCCGCTTTTCTAACCCCTGCCGATGTATTTTTTAAAGCTCCTGTAGCCACTGCAATAGCAGCTTGATTGTTTTTTAACAAACCTAATCCATGTAAAGTCCATAAAGCATGGATTGCAGGTGGGTTAATGCCAATCGCATCCGATTTGCTATTTTTAATTATTTTATACAATTCAGGGGCAACGGTAATATCCTTGGACTCTACCAATAATCTTTGCGCCGTAGTTCTCCAAAACATATTGTTGTTACTCAATGCTTTTAACAATCCAGCTTTATCATTTTTATCTAAACTTATTGGCGCATTCACGGGACCATCCTTATAAACTAAACGATAAATACGGCCGCGTTCATGATCTCTTAATGGATTAATATGCGCATTCCCTTTTCCATTGTCAAAACCAACTGGCGTTGGATTGTGTTGAATGATGAAATCATACCAATCTGTTATCCAAACGTTGCCATCTGGTCCTACTTCTGATTGTATAGGTGCGAACCATTCGTCTGCACTGGCCACTAAATTCCATCCATCTCCTACTTCTTTAAATCCTGACCCAACTTGTTGTAAATAGTTTTTATGCACCAGTCGTCCAGTAGGTTCACATACCAATGATACCTTATTCCAAAATTCAGTAGGATAATTTCTGGCCGTATAAACACTTTGACCTGCAGCGGCAGTAAAACCACCAAATACATCCACCTGTCTTAAATTTTTAGTGACTACATGCATCGCATAATGGGCATCAATTTTTTCAGTACCTAACTTTTCAGGATACACTTTTTTTAAGACTCTCTTTGGAATACCAAAAAATACACTGTGTGTATTATTAGCAGTAGAGGCAAAAACATCAAACTCTTCTGTAAAGCCAAGGCCCCAAGTATTATTAGTAGTGCCACCTAAAAATTCTATCGTGTTCACTTTTTTATTATTGGGTTTGAAACTATAAATACCCATACTAAATTCAGTAGAGTCTTTTCCTTTTTTATTAAAGTACCCCGAATAACCAACAGTACCCCAAATTTTATTATCTAACCCATATCTTAAGTTGGAAGGGCCAGCATGCGTATCAGTAATACCCCAACCAGTTAAGACAGTATCTTTAATATCGGCTATGTCATCTCCATTACTGTCTTTTAAAAATAAAAAGTAAGGTGCTTGTGCAACTACAATACCTCCATCGGAAAAAGTAAAGCTGGTAGGAATGTTAAGCTTGTCAGCAAAAACGGTTGATTTATCAGCTTTTCCATCGTTATCGGTATCTTCTAAAATAACAATTCTATCCTGTCCCCCTTCCTTATTTTCTCTTACTTCATTAGGATAGTCTATTGTTTCTATTGCCCATAATCTACCTTTCTCATCCCAATTAATATAAATTGGATTGATAATCATTGGTTCAGATGCAAAAAGTTTTAATTCAAAGCCTACCGGCACTTGAATGAGTGATTGCGATTCTGATGGATTTAAAGATCCTTGATATTTAGGCGCAGGGTTACGTTTTTCATAATTAGGAATAACTGCATCTGTATAAGTAGGTGTCGCAATTTTAAATGCATTCAAGTTGGCCAATGCTTGATCATTAACAGCCCATAGAATTCCATTTTCAACCAATTGTAAAAATTGAGGATTGTTAAAAGTAACTTCATCATGGCCGTAAGCGGTATAAAAAACTTTTCCTTTTCCTATATTTTGCGTCCATGTATAAGGTTCATTTCTTTCTCCATCTTTACGTTCTGTAATGACATTAATAGATGGACTTAAAAGGGTATGGATATAGGTTTCATCTTTCGTATAAAATGAACTTACATTTTTTAACAATGGATTGGTAATATCTTTAAAAATAGAGGGGAAGGAATCATAGCCATGTTCTTTAAATTGACCTCCAATCATTTTAACTACTTCTGGATCATTTCTAAAACAATAAGAAGCGCAATGCAATGGGATAAAACCTTTACCGTTTTTCACAAAATCCAACAAGGCAGCGGATTGACGCTGACTGATGGTGTCATAATTGGCATAAAGAATTAAGCCGTCATAGGGCTTTAACGTCTTTTCATTTAAATCATTAATATTAGTAGTATAAGTGATATTGATGCCTTTTTTAAAATACTGCTTTGACATAATACTTGCCAATACTTCTGAGTTATGATGCTTGCTGTCGTGCCCTAAAAATAATAGCTCAAGTCGTTTAGGAGACTGAGCCGATAACTGGAGTGCCAATACCATAAATGTAAATAGTGCAAGTACTTTTTTTGATGAACTTTTCATTGGGTTATTATTGATGAATAATTACTAAATTAATATTAAATATAAAGATTATTGTCCTTCTTCTGTACAAAATTCAAAAAAATAAAAAATTATAAAATATTGATTTTCAATAGCTT